>CAUZUN010000151.1:0-3766 GCA_963583115.1 Candidatus Thalassarchaeaceae archaeon | reverse complement strand
AAAAAATCACATGTGAGAAATGATTTCATCACCAAACTCGCTGCACTTCAGCAGGGTCGCACCCTCTAGAAGCCTATCGAAGTCGTAGGTGACCCGCTTCGAAAGAATAGCGCTACCCATCCCTTTAACAATCAAATCCGCCGCCTCATCCCAGCCCATGTATCTCAACATCATCTCAGCAGAAAGAATCAGACTACCCGGGTTTACCTTGTCAAGACCGGTGTATTTGGGGGCGGTTCCATGGGTCGCCTCAAAGATGGCAATTCCGGTATCGTAGTTGATGTTGGCACCTGGCGCAATTCCAATTCCCCCAACCTGCGCTGCAAGAGCGTCAGAAATGTAGTCACCATTGAGATTCATCGTCGTCAAAACGCCGTACTCGCGTGGGCGCGTCAGAATCTGTTGAAGCATTGCATCTGCAATCACATCCTTGATGAGAATCTCACTACCGGTATTTGGATTTGCAAAAGTACACCACGGACCTCCGTCGAGTTCTGTGGCGCCGAACTCCTCCTTCGCTAGTTGGTAGCCCCAATCGCGGAAACCCCCTTCTGTGAACTTCATGATGTTCCCCTTGTGTACGAGGGTCACACTTGGGAGGTCTTGTGAAATGGCGTAGTTGATGGCCGCCCGCACGATTCGGTTGGTCCCTTCACTGCTAATTGGTTTGATGCCTATTCCTGATGTATCTGGAAAGCGAATTTTATTGACTCCCATCTCATTTTGAAGAAAATCAATCAACTTGCGAACCTCGGCGCTACCTGCCTCCCACTCAATACCAGCATAGACATCTTCGCTGTTTTCTCGAAAAATAATCATGTCGACTGCGCCGGGGTCCTTCACTGGGCTCGGTGTGCCTTCGTACCATCTGATTGGACGGACGCATGCGAACAAATCCAACTTCTGTCGTAGAGCGACATTGAGACTTCTAATGCCTCCACCCACCGGGGTAGTTAATGGCCCCTTGATGGAAACAAGTCCCGAGCGAATCGCATCGAGAGTTGCATCTGGTAACCACTCGCCGGTATTATCGAATGCCTTCTGGCCGGCGAGCACCTCACTCCAGTGGATTTTTCGCTCTCCATCGTACGCCTTTTCGACAGCGGTGTCAACGACCTTCTGCATTACAGGAGTAATGTCCGTACCTATGCAATCACCTTCGATGAAGTGAATTATCGGTTCGTTGGGAACTACAAGACTCCCGTCTGCCAAGGTGATAGGTGAGCCGCTCGTCATCATTTTCGCCGACCAGCGGCCCCCTCATCAATGCGTTGGCGTAGTGTGGGAGGCGCTGTGTTGAGTATCGGGATGAAGAGAATTCGACTGCGCAAACTCCATCGGTGAGTCATCTTGAGGCCCTGCTCATGGATTCTCTAGTAGAATGGGGTGGCGGCAAGCAGTTGACCTGTACAGGAAAAGATGGTGCCGTGATGGAACTCGCTTGGGGTGGAGAAGGAGTAAATCCAGTGATGGCGACCCTCCATGCCTGTGGTGGGTGTAGTCTAATCGATGTGATTGAGGGTTTGAAAAATCGAGAGGTGACAAGAGCCTTTGTCGAAATTTACTCTGAAAGAGCAGAGTCCCACCCGCGAGTATTCACAAAACTCCACATGGTCTATCGAGTGCAAGGTGTAGACCTGCCCGAAAAATTGGTTAGTAGATTGGTCGAGCAGAGCCATGCAAAATATTGCACCGTCTCAAACATGTTGAAACACACCGCTGAAATCACTTGTGAAGTAATGATGGACGGTTGAAAAAAAAACCGTTATTCTTCTGTAATCAAACCAATTTCGCGAGCTACTGGAACCAAAATCGCCGGTACACGGGCTAACTCTCCCGCTTCATCACCCTCAAGCCAGACGCCTTCCATGAATGGAGTGCTGAGGCCAAGTTGGTCCATCCAGGCACAACTCGCCTGCCATCGCTCTTTCGAAAGTCCAGCCAATAGTGCTGACTTGCCAAGGGCGCGGGATACCTCTGCTGCTGCTGGGTCATCCAAAAATGTGAGAGTTCCTACAAGTGCTGCTAGAGGTTGGTCGCCACAACCAAATCCTGCGCGTGTCAAATCGGAGACAATCGTAGCTTCAAAGCGACTTTCTATGGCTGCTCTTTCAGAATCGGGGAGGTCGAGCATCTGTTGCATCGCATCGAGCAGCCTCACACTGTGGAGTGAAAGGGCACCATCACCACACCACGCCAGTTCAAGGGCATGCCAAAACGGGGTGTGTTCCTCCATCATTCCTCTCGCTCCAACATTTTTCGGAGGAGGCTGAGGTGGTCTTCGAAACTAATCGACAACTCGTCTCTCTTACGAGCCAGTAATTTCGCTTCGGCCGGGTCTAGAATGCCGTCGACCCAACAGGTCGACATCAGCATATCATAGGCCGCGAGTGGTGATACTGCTGGGGTAGATTCTACCTCTTCTTCCTCTTCGGCAGGTTCGGGTTCGGCCACTTCATCTTCGGGCTCATCGGAATCGTCTGTATCGTTTGAATCGTCTAAATCATCCGCTAACTCAGATTCAGATTCATCAGGGTCGCCGCTAATTGCGGAGGAGTCGGTTAAAAATCCGGCGGAGTCGACTACCTCCTCTTCTTCTTCGTCGTCTTCCATGAAGGCGGCGAGTAGGTCTGCGCCTTGATCCGAAGCGCCGCCGGATACCGCTACTCCCGCTTCGACTCCAAGTTCAGCAAACGGGTCAATTTCACCATCATCATCATCTCCAAGCAGCGCTGAAATACCGTCAGCGACTTGGCCTGAATCTGGTAGTTGACCGTTGGTAAGCGCTTCGTTAGCACGGTCGGAAGAGCGCTTCAGTACAGCATCTCGCCGGCCGCCCCAGTTGCCACCATCTCGGTGCTCTTCGATGTGTTCAAGGGCTGCGCCGTGGTCTTCGTCGTCACATCCCAATGATTTCTGTATACTAGAAATCAACCCGGCATCCAAGCCGTCTTCTGACTCAACGCTCAATATCATACAAGCGTGTAAAATCTGTTCAGGTGCTAGCAAATCAAAGCCTCCGGGAGTTGTGGCGCGGACTTCTGCGACGGAGCCACGTCCGCGCCGCTTGTTCAAATGCGTTCCCGTCAATTGTTTCCTATGAGGACATTGATTTGAAAGTCCTATTTTAGTCTGTGAAGGTTGGTTTCAAAGTAAACAGGTGTTGATAATTTACCGATTTATCTGTTTAACAATAAGGTCCGAAACTTTATTTTCGTTCTCGCAAGCCATCTTCGTAAATGGAAAAAAAGGCTTCCATCGCACTACAATTCCGAGGCATAGTCGAGAACCATTAAGAACCCTCTAAGGGGCGAAGAAAATCCCGCTCGCACGATATGCACGCCAACCAAGCGGACAGCACATGAAGCGGGTAGAACAAGCACGGTAGGGATGGAAAATGCAAACCTCAAGACGCACCAATCAAGTCAATGGTGATGTCGAAAGTGGGCTAATCATCGAACGACGGTTTACTTCACCGAATACTCCAGTTCACGAACAGTTTGACTGGGTGACCGCCGATATCCAAATCAAGAACTTCGACCGGACCATCGCTCGGGAAATCAAGGGAGCTGAATTTCCTACTGGATTTTCGGGTGTACCTGCCACCGTTGCCGCTGACAAATACTTCCGAAGAGTGGTCCCGGGCCTGAACTACATGACGAAAATCGAAGAGGAGGGTGTTCCCGAATTCCTCTGGCGCTCAACCCCAGACAAGTCGATGAAGGGCAAGGTCAATGACTGGGTAGGAAAGGAAACTAGTGGTAAA
>CAUZUN010000150.1:0-3772 GCA_963583115.1 Candidatus Thalassarchaeaceae archaeon | reverse complement strand
CCGAACTGTAGCCTTGTGCAACAGTCAGCGTGGCGCGCTAACCAAACTTACGAATGACCCCAAGTGGGCACACCAAGCCACCACCCACCAACTTCCGGACCTCCCCGGAGATGTCCAACTTTGGCCACCGAGCATGGAACGCTGGCCACTTCTGGTAGCCCGCCAAACCGACCAGACGAACAGCGCCGAGACCGCAGCGTGGGCAGCTACAATCGTCGAGGCGCTTGAAC
Organism: Candidatus Thalassarchaeaceae archaeon; assembly: GCA_963583115.1. GTDB lineage: Archaea > Thermoplasmatota > Poseidoniia > Poseidoniales > Thalassarchaeaceae > MGIIb-Q1. Next base: position 3,542 of record CAUZUN010000150.1, on the reverse strand, counting down.
CGGCAATCTCAACGCTTCCAGCAAAAATCGACGGCCTAAACTGGCAGTGATTGCAATAACTCTCACTAAACTGACAATGATTGCAAAACCCTCGCGAAGAGTGCCACCCTCAAGAGGTGGTGACTTGTAGCCCTTCCAAATCGGGCGCCCAATCGATGACCGTCCACCCAGCAGCCTCACAGGCAGCCTTGACAGAATCGGTCTTTCCGATATTGCACATCAGCATGGCGCACCCTCCGGCACCGGCCCCAAGCGCCTTCCAGGCTAGAACTTCCCTCGACTCACGCAGCGGGTCAACAACTGACCTAAACGGGTCATGAAGCCCCGGGTCGAGCAGGTCGACACCGCGACAGACCTCGTGAAATGCCGCCATGACCTCGTCACGACGGTCTGTCTGCAATCCCTTCGCCATCGCCCGAGCCGCCATCCGAATCGCCAGCAGCCCCTCACGAACCTCTTCGTCTCCAGCATCATAGCGCTCCCAAACGCTGGCATGTAATTCCCCAGAAACATGTGGAATATTTGAGTTCACAACGACCAACTGTCGCTCAAGCCAATTAGTCGCAGAAGCGAGCGGAGAAATCGGCATCTCCTCGACTGCGTCGCCCATGAAGAGTAGGTGATTCCAGCCACCATGAGATGCCGCCCACTGGTCTTGCCGGCCACCTCGATTGCCCAAGATTGACTCAAACTGAAACGCCTGTTCAGCAACCGCCGCACGCCCCTCGTCATCGACCTCAAGAGCGTTGATAGCCCCCACGAGAGCCACGTTGATGGCACCGGTAGTTCCGAGCCCAGAGCCCACAGGAACCTCACAGGTGTAGCCGACCGAGAGAATCCCCTCATCATCGACCTCGAGAGTTGCGGTGGCGTACTTGTTAATGGCCAGATTGACCACCTCTCCACCCATGTCATGCGTGTAAGGAGCAACATCCGTCCACCCCCCGGCGAAGTCCAACCTCACCGGCGCACGAGAGACAACCTTGCGAGCCACACCCCTCGGGAATCGCCGTCACCCATCAACCCTCGGCCGCCGACCAAGTTCAGTCAGCTGCCTTCCGACGCGGCCAAATCGCTGAGCGCATCATCAACAAGCGCCTGCCCTCTCGCCATTATCATCGCCTGCCACTTCAGCGACGCCGGCGAAAAGACCTCTACCAACCGCTTCCGCTCATCAGAATACGACTTCTTCCGCTCCTCAATTCCCGACCACTGAGTCATCCGATTCTCAGCCCGAAGCGCCTTGAGCACCGCCACCGGCTTTACCGTCCCGAACTCCTGAGTAATCAGCGTCCAATCAACCGCCGGCCAACGGGCAGCCACCCCCTCAAGCATCCCACCCCGAATCCGGTATGCCACCCCCTCGTCCGGGTCAAGCGACTGAACCGTCTCACCGTAGCGAGTGGCGAGAGAGGCAAACGCCTCGTCACCCTCCTCGTTGGAAATCAGCAGAGAATCCACCCCAAATGGGCCCAACCCAGTGTGGAAGTCGAGCCAGACAGCCCGCCCCACCGTGGGAAGCAACCGGCTAAGGTGGTCAAGCCAAAGTTTCGGCCCTTCACACATCTTCGAACCGCCGTACTGCATCGCCTTTGGCCGTTCATATTGACCCTCTGCAATCGTCTGTTTCGCGACGTTGAATCCCATCCGGAACATCACCCACGCAGCCTTCTGTGAAAAGAAATCGAACGACGATTTGTGGCTACGCGGATTGAGAAGTTTGTCCAACTCGTGATACCTCTCCGGCTCACCGACATACGCCTCCCCGGGCGGCAGAAAATTCCGATTCAAGTCAGCGTTGTCCTCGTTCACCCGACGCAGCCAGGCGAACCCATACGGATTGATTGCGTGCGCTATCAAGATGGCACACCCCTCAGGCAATTGCAAATCACCCGCGGCCCACCGCTCCAGCATCCGCACCTGCACAGCGCTTCCCGGAAACCCCTCCACTCCGTGGACTCCACTCGTGTGAATCAGCAGCCGTGTTGGCGAGTCGGGCCCCAAGTAGGCAACATCGATCGAGAGCCTTTCGTCCGACGGACCCCGCACTGAAATGGGGAGTGTTGTCAGCGCTGCATCAGCCTTTTCCGCGGCGTCGAGGAATCGCTGGCGGGCTGTCACATAGTCGGGGGCGAAGTACCGCCACAATTCCTCAACAGCGACCATTGTGCCATCTCAATTGAAGCGGAAGGTGAGAATCTGCTTCGAGCCGATGGTGACATCCCAGCCACCATCATTCACATCGACCGCCTTTCCTGCGTTCTCCATCATGTCGCACTCGCAGCACTCAAAGAGTGGAAAATCGGTCTCGATTCTGCCAGTCCAATCGCTCTTGAGCGGATTGTGGATTCTGACAACCGTACCTTCACCATCCTCGGCCGGCTTGCACGCCGACAACAACGGCCTCGGGCCGTCTCCCACAAACCGAACTGGCGCACTTGAGCGCCCTCGAATACCCTTCTTGAGCGGTTCATCGAAGTAGCCGTTGAGTTGCGGCTTTGGAAGTCCGGGTAGCAGGCTTACCTGCGCAGCCAACGCCTCCGCAGCCTCGTGGACTCCAGCGTCAGGCCATCGACCTTCGAACGGCAACAACCCCCAGCGCATCGAAGTCTGTCCCTTGCACTGCGCTCCGGGTGCAGGATAGCAAGGTCCTGCACGATTTCGGCGAGAGGCAAATCCATCCCGCGACAACCATCCAGTAGCCCTCAACATTGTGATTCGAATATCAGTGCCTTCGGCACCATCGGTCGGCGCCGTCTCATACTCGTTGGAACCCGGCGCCAACACCGCGATTCCACCCAATCTGTCCTGCATTGCAACAAACTGACTGAAGTGCTGAGTCGGAACCTGTGGTTGCTCCCAATCCGCGTCGTGCGGCCATTCAGTAGGCCGCGCCAGCACATCGAATGCACCGCCTGCCCAGACCTTCTTTTGGGTAAGTCCGGTTGGGACGCAGAGGCGAAGTCGGTGATCCTCACAGGTGTTGTTCATCCAAGTCTCGATCTCGACCGTCTTTGAGCCGGAACGGATGGTAAGGTAGTGGTCGACCGTGACCCAGTCCTCTTCTTCGGACCGTTTTTGGGTCGTATCGTCAAACCTGACCGGCAGAGCCCAGTGAACCTGCACCATCACCGTCGAAATCCACGGAGTTTCCAGAATAGGAGTTATCGTCACATCCCTCTTCTCAGCAGCATCAGCGTCACAGAGTCGCCTGTCAACTTCCTTACTCCGGTCTGGCATCTTCTCGCCCTTACCCGAACCGACCTCACACGGATAGCCTCCCGGAGACCAATCGTACGAGTCACCTGCGTCCTCTGAATCCTCTAGACGGCCAACCCCCGAGTAGGTCCTCTTGGTTGATGGGTCAACAACATCCCAGCGTCCATCCTGTCTAAACTGCAACCGCACAAGCCCGTTGTCCATCCAGTCGGTACGCCCTTGACGCCCTCCCATCCTGACTGGCTTTCCTGGAAGTGTCTGCTCTTGGTTCCCCGGCATCAGATGAGCCACATGGATTCCCGGCGGTAGATTGTGCACAAGAA
>CAUZUN010000149.1:0-3778 GCA_963583115.1 Candidatus Thalassarchaeaceae archaeon | reverse complement strand
ATCCAACTTCCCTCGAACTCTCTCTTTGCCAGCATCTTCGGAGTCATCCTTCGATTCCAAATCTTCGAGTGTGGGAGGCAACCGCCCCATGTCGGCTAGAACATCTCTCATCGCATCGACAACATCTGCGACCCTCTCGGGGTCGAGTGATAGCGAAGTAGGAAGAGCAGGGATATCTTCCGGTGAGACATATCCCATCTCTGCTGCAAGAATTCCCGCCGCAGCGAGCATCCGGGGTCGAACTTCAGGATGGTTTGCGTCCCAACCCCTTCGCTCGAGGAAGCGGACCAAGAGCGCGTGCTCAGCAGGTCCGAAGGCACCTTCTGAGCGTCGGACGATTGTTTCAACAACCCGCTCAAACGCTTCCATTTGAGTCTCAATCTTTCCTAGATGCGCCATCGCTTCGGGAGTCGCATCATGAGTTCCTCGGTAGAGGATGTCAAGTGCACGCTGGCGCCTTGCTGTCACAGGGTCCATCTCCTGCTCACTCGCACGAAGAGAGACCTGCAAATCGAACAAACCGTGGACTCGCCCACTTATCGCCGCCAAATCGAGGTCGAGACCCATCTCACCCGCTGCCAACTCAAAGTCCAGCCGCGCACCTGCGACATCACCCTTCTTGCGCTCAAGAATTGAATCGAGAAGGTCAAGCAACTCCGGTCTCGCATTTTCTAGCCCGCGCAGTGCTTGCTTCTCCCGCCATGAGCCGGGCAGAGCGCCGCGCGCCACATCCTCACTCTGCTTGAGTTGAATCATTTCTTGAAGTTCGCCGAGAATTCTGTCACGAACCATTGAGTGTTGAATCCCGAATCCGAGTCGCCCCAAGTCCTCGATGAATGCGGCGATATCTCCCTCGTCTTGGTCCCTGCCGATGAGTAGGAATTCGCGTAGGTGGCTAGATAATTCTGCTGTGCGAGCCTCGAGACGGACAATTGCTTCACCGGCTCCCTCGTCCAAGGTCATCAATGTGGGAATTTCGCCTCCTTCGGGTTCTTCCTCTGCAGGGGTCGGGCTCGGGTCTGCCGGCGCTTCTAGTTCGGTAGGGGTCGGCGCAGGAGTTGGCGTAGGAGTTGGCGCAGGAGTTGGCGTAGGTGGCTCGGGAGTAGAGGTGGTAGGTCGGGTCGCAGTGGCCTTTTTGATACCTTTTTTGAGGCTTTTCTTGACCTTCCCCCATGAGCCATCTTGGGATGAAATCACACCGGCTACACGGCCCATCAATTGGGTCTTGTTACCAGAGCGCGCAAGGTCCAGCGAGACGCAAAGAGCGTGCAGGTCTTCCCGAATCATGTCTGGAAGTTTTTCGACATTGACTCGCTTCGGGTCTTCATTCAAATGAAGCCAAAGTCGCTGCATCTTCTGTTTCTTAGAACCGGACTTCTTGACGCCGAAAATTCCGAGAAGTTCTGACAACTCTCCGTTCTGCATTGAATGGATTCCACCATCTGAAAAATCGATGTCTGGCAGGACCAAAGTTGCAATCAATTTGGCCCGTAATTGCTCTACATTTCCTGAGCGAGGCAAGTCATGCTCCGCTGCGACCTCTCGCAGGTCCTCCAAACGGCCTACGTAGAGGCTATTGAGTAATGCTTCGTCTACGGCCATGCCCTTCCCCTGACTGGCCAGTCACAACGATTCAAACATCTATGTTGCGCCTAATTAGAACGGCAGGAGCCCTTTGTGACGGCGACAGGTTCAAACCGAAGCCGATTTGACTTCAAAGTGGCCCTTTGGGGCTGGTGGGGCTAGCCAATGGGAGAGCACCGGAAGGAAACTCAGAGGCGATTACGAGCGGCTGAGTTGGAACTTAAGGGTTGGCAGGTGCAGGTCAACGCTGATGTCGGCGATATTTTGGGCGACCTGTTGCGAGAATTGCTCGACCGTCACAATCGTCTGTACGAGATTCACATCGACGGCGGCCAATCGCGTGACGCATCATTGGTCGGATTAGTTAATTTGGAAAAAGAGTTCAAATTGGTACAAAAGCAGATTTCAAAATCTTCAGTGGACAAAGCGATTCTCACAGATTCGATTTTGAAGATTGCAACTGGCTTGGGGGGAATTCGCAAGGGATTGGCTGGAATTGAGACCACATTAATCGCAGCACGGGCGAAGGAGCCGAGCCCTGCAGATTTGGTGCAGGACACCTTGAGCGCTTTCGATACTGCAAGTTCGGAGTGGGCACAGTCAGCAGAACGGTTCGAATCTATCTACTCCGAATTAGAAAACACATCTCCACCTGAAAAGTTAAGAAATGCTGAGACTGTATTCGATGAGTCCAGAATGGATTTGTATCTAGGAAGAGTTGACGGTGATGGCAGTCAATCATCGATTGAACAGTGGCAGAGCCACCTCGCAGAGGTGTTGGGCAGAACTTCAACCGTGAAAAATGATGACTGATTTCACAAATTGAGAAATTCGTTTTCTCGGGTAGTGAGGCGGACTAGTCGCGTCCAGTCGCTGATGAGAAATCGGGCTACTTGGGTCGCTTCGTCCAAGTTTGCAAGTCGTTCCATGCTGACGGTCGCTCGCCCCCTGCGGTCTAGAAGTTCAATGGAAATTTCCACTTTCACCCCGAAATCAACCAGTTCCCCCTCGGTATTTTTCAAGGCTTCCTGAGTTAACAAATCCCTCCTCCGTTCCGCCTCGCTCAAGAGTGGTCCGGGTTGCCTGTGCCTAACCGAGATGCCCAAGATGTCGTGGGTTGTGGCATTGATTCCATCGAGGATAATCTCGCCGATTTCCCAAGCGGTTTCGCCTTCTTCATCGATGAAGGGTAGGGCGAGTGAGCGTGGGAAGCTTGTTCTGCCGATAAGCAGGAGAAGTCCGGCGTGAGGCGAGGGTAGGAAGCGAATCAGAGAATCTTCCTTTGGCTCGGCGGTCAGCGCGTGTCGGCGAGTCCGGATGCCGGCGAGGCGATGTTGGTGTCGAGGGATGATGTAGCCGTCGATGTCACCCGATTCACGTAGTGATTCAGCCCAATTGATGAATGCGTACGAGTCTTTGGTAACCTCTTCTGGGAGAGAGATTTCCGCAATTTCGCTGTGAGCTTTCGGCGAACGAATCCTACCGTCGGAGCGCAGTCGGCGTAGTTGTCGGCGCTGGAGTTTGCTCGGCGAGAGTACGATTGCACCTTTCGGCAGGTGTTCCGGACGGTCTTCAGCAACCAAAACATGGTTCCAATCGCGCAAGGCCAAAGCGCCTGCAACGGTAAAACCGGCGGGGGCTCCACCTAACTCGCGAATGTCGATTGCTGTAGTCAACAAGAGGTCGGCAGTGCCATCGTTCAGCGCCTTGAAAGCGTCGTCTATTGAGGTCTTCTCAGTTGATTCAAATGGGGTGCCACTCTCTGATAGTGTGAGGATTGCGCTCTCAAGGTCACCATTTTGACTGGGCGCATATACGATGTTCAACTCTTCGTCCTCGGTCATCGAATCACGCTCCTGCGCTCGACTGCCGCAGCCACCCGTTGATATATCCGACCCCTGTGCTCCGATGCGAGAAAGATGCAAGCCCCCGAATATCATCTCGAACTGCTTGAGCAGAAGCGCGAGGCGGTTGAGACCGCGTTGGTCGCTCATGTGGAAGCGGCTGAGGCTGGTGAGCATGCCGAAGCGATGGCCCTCGCCCGACAGGTACTGTTGGCCGGCGGCAAGCGCTGGCGTCCAATTCTCATCCTGCTCACTCATCAGTTGGCGGGGGGCAGCAACCAAGGTGATGGCGATGTCATACCATTGGCACTCGCCTTTGAGATGATACACACCGCCACTCTAGTTCACGA
>CAUZUN010000148.1:0-3786 GCA_963583115.1 Candidatus Thalassarchaeaceae archaeon | reverse complement strand
CCGGTTCTCATCGTTCCAGTAATCCAAGATTGGCTCGATGACATACTCGCAACGCTCAAGACCAATCCCGACATAGAGGAAAGTGCACCGGTCGGTGTGGAGTTGAGTTAATGGCGAGGAGAGGTGCGGTTGCTGTACGCGTTGAGAACCAGTTGGTTCGGTATACTGCGCCAGAACCATTCGGTCACGACGAAGTTGTTGAGCAACTTGGTGGCAAGAAGAATGGTAAGGTCGTGATTCTCGCTCTCAAGAGTCCAAGGGCGACTCTGCTCGTTGACGAAGATGGCCGACTGATTGTTCACGGAACTAACCGTAACGAGATATCGCGGGCGGCGGCCCGAGAAATGTTGCTCAGATTGGGCAGGGCCGATGAAGGACTCACCGCAGAAAAAGGCCCGATGGTCGCATCGTTCGACTACGGTCAACCACTACGCACCGACAATGTCCCCGAATTTTTCCCCGAGGCAGAACTCGATGAGCGCCTCGAATGCCTCCGAATTAATGATGGAAACCATGGCATGGACCTACTCTTCTTCTCAAATGGTAGGGGGGTCGCACTGGGCGCCCGTTCACTGAATCTTGTCAAGATGGCAGCAAGCCATTGGGGGTCGCGATTTGAAAGCCAGAATTTGTTTGTTCAAGTTCTCGTACGGGACGGCGACGAGCCAGATGAGGATGCTGATGCGTCTGAAAACGAGGAGCCCGAATCGGCGCCCGAATCGGCCAGCGAATCTGTGGCTGAGGAGCCGCTCGACATCGATGAAGATGACGATGATGAAGGCGCTTTGGCTGGTGGCGACGATGAATCCGATGATGACGATTGAGGTGCTCCGATGAGCGGCCACAATCCGATTCTCCAACAATTGGAGGACCACTCATGAGTTTGGTCGATGGCCACTGGACCGGTCCAATCGTGGACAACCATTTCCACTTGGATATGGATGGTCGATACCTCGATGCTGCGCTCGATTTCCAGCGGGCTGGAGGCACCGATTTGATTTTGGTTCACAAGCCAAATTTCGATAATCTCCCAACCGATGAAGCCGGCATCAAATCAGCCTACGAAAACACCCTCGAAATGGCCGCAGCGGTACGCAAGGAAACCGACCTCTCGGTGCGGGTAATCCTCGGCCCACATCCAGCCGCTTGGGCGCATCAGATTGAGCCGCTCGGAATGGAGGACGCAAACGATTTGCACCTCGGCGCAGTCCAACTCGCGCTCGACTTCTGCGCCGAAAAAGAAGCGGTCGGAGTCGGAGAGGTTGGCCGCCCACATTGGGAAGTCGGGGGCGAGGTGATGGGGCAGGCGGATGCACTGTTGGAGGAGATTCTTTCGATGTGTGCGAAAGCCGAGGTACCAGCACAACTTCACCTCGATGCGAACGGCGAGCAGACTTATACCGAAATTTCCAGAATCTGTGACCGCGCTCGGATGCCACGAGAGATGGCTATTCATCACCACGCGCAGGCGGATGTGAGCAGTGATTTCACCCATGGGCTAACACCCTCCGTAATCGTCGGAAAAGGCTCGATTCGAGACATCGCCCAGTCCATCTGGGGCAATGAAGGGGGCTTCCTCATGGAGACTGACTACATGGATGACATGAGCCGTCCCGGGGCGGTTTTGGGGCCGAAAACCGTGCCGAAAAGAACTCAGGCTTTGGTGCCTGCACTGCTCGGTCTCGGGATAGATGTCGAATCCGTTTTGGAAACAGTCCACCGCGACCTTCCGAACGCGCTCTATGGGCCGGCTGCCTGAGCAGCGGGTAGTGGGTAGCGGGTAGCGGCGGCCGTGAAGATTGATGGGTAGTGGCGGCCGTGAAAATTGATTGATTGAGTACGACAATAATTTCATTCCTTGCCTTGTTAGTTTGATTTCAAGAAGGATTTAGTCTGTTTATGCAACTAGATACAGGCGATTTTGGAGATAGAAAACCGTCGAATCGCCTTCAGCGGCGTCCCCTTTAGGGGACGCGGAGTGGCCTTTTTCGATGTCGAGAAGGGAAAGGTCTTGAAGGCACCCGAGCGGGGGCCGCGCTGTTAGGAGCCACAGGTGGTTTAATGTTGGAACTTGAGGGAAAAACTGCACTCGTCTTTGGAGTGGCGAGCGAAGAGAGCATCGCGTGGGCCATCTGCGAACAGTTGGCGGCGTCGGGTTGCAAGCTGATTTTAGGATTTCAAAAGCGATTCATGAGCCGCGTTTTTCAGTTGAAAGACAAGTTGCCGGAGATTGAGGCATTCTATCCAATCGATGTCGGTTCTGATGAGTTGACGGCCGAATTTTTCACCGAATGGCAGGCGGAATCTCCCGGAGCGAAGGCGGATATCGTCATCCACGCAATCGGCTTTGCACCACAAGAGTGCTTTGACCGACCGGTGCTGTTTGTCGACAACGACCCAATTAACACCGCGATGACAGTCAGTGCACATTCGCTACAGCGACTGATGAGGCACGCTTTGCCGCATCTTGCAGAAAACTCGTCAACAATCACACTGACCTACGCCGCTTCGACTCGCTGGGTACCGAACTACGGAATCATGAGTATCGCGAAGGCTGCTCTCGAGGCTTGGACGCGCGAACTGGCTAACCATTTGGGTCCTGAAGGGCACCGCATCAACGCCATCTCCTCTGGCCCCATACGGACACTCGCCGCCTCCGGTATTCCCGGCTTTGGTGACATCTTAGACCATGTAGAGAGGAACTCGCCGCTGCGACGGAATGTGAATCAAGGTGATGTTGCTGGTTGCGCCGCTTGGCTGGCGTCACCTCTGTCCTCTGGCGTTACTGGGCAAGTGATTCATGTGGATGCGGGATATTCTAGCATCATGGTGCCTGAGAGCATTTCTGATTGAGGTGGTAATCGATGGTTGAGGAATTGAATGAGGCTCCGCAGGAGCCTTTTGAGCCGATAGCGATTGTCGGTATGTCAGCGCTTTTGCCAGACGCTCCAGACCTCGACTCATTTTGGCAGAATGTGCTTTCAGCGCATGTTTCAATCAAGGATGTGCCTGCTGAGCGTTGGAATGCCGGCGACTTCTATGTCGCTGGCGAGCCGGGCTCAGCACCTGAAGGCAAGACCTATTCTCGGATTGGCGCTTTTGTTGAGGGATTCGAATTTGATTGGCGTCGTTGGAGGCAGCCACCCGGTAGTTTGAGTCAAATCGATGACAGCCAACTTTGGGCGGTCGAAGTGGCTGCTGCGGCACTTGAGCACGCCGGATACCTCGGAGAGGGAGCGCGCGCGGAATTGCCGAATGAGAGAACGGGCGTGGTTTTCGCGAACGCTTTGGGTGGTGAGCAGCGGGAGTATTCGAATCACCGAATCTTCGCTGACCAATTGGCTCGCAAGGCGGTCGAATCGGGAATGCCTGCCGACAGAGTTGATTCATTCAAGGAGGCGGTCGTCGAAGGAACACCTCGGGTCGATGAAGATACGATGCCCGGCGAGTTGGCGAATGTCGTCGCCGGGCGAGTCTCAAATCTGCTAGATTTGCAGGGGCCGAATTTCACCGCTGATGCAGCGTGTGCCAGCACCTTTGCGGCGCTTGTCACCGCCTGTCGACTCCTACAGACTGGACAGGTCGATGTCATGCTTGCCGGGGCGAGTGACCGAACGATGGACCCTGCGACCTACGCAAAGTTCAGCGCGATTGGAGCACTTTCACCGACCCATTCCCGTCCATTTGATGCCCGGGCAAACGGTTTTGTCATGGGCGAGGGCGCAGGTTGTGTAGTCCTCAAGCGGTTGGACGACGCAATCGCAGACGGCGATTCGATTTACTCTG
>CAUZUN010000147.1:0-3855 GCA_963583115.1 Candidatus Thalassarchaeaceae archaeon | reverse complement strand
TAACCATTTTATTTCACCTCAAAAGACAAACGCCAGCAATCGCCCACCGATGCGGGCCTCCTTTGCTTGGTAATGATGCATAATACCTTGATTCGTAGTTACGAGAAGCATCCCGAAATCCTGCGCGGGTAGGTAGCGGGACTCCCACTTCTCAAAGTCGGCTCTCTTCACCGAATAGCGGGGTTTGATTACGCCGCACCGGTTGATTGCACCAACCAATTCTACTCGGAAGCCACCACCGCGGCCATCCTCGGTCTTCTCAAACTCGCCGATGTAGCCCATGCTCTGCATGATGGTTAACATGCGACCGAGCAACTTGCTTGCGGGAGCGACACTGACCTCGTAATGGCCAGCCTGTTCTGCGTTGTAGATACTCGTGAAAGCATCGTTCAATGGATCGAATTGCATATCTTCATACCTCCTCAACTATATTTCTTGAACCCAATTTCCGGAGCGATGTCACGGAAGCACTGGCGACAGAGCCTGAGCCCATGCCGGCGTACCATTCCTCGCTTGCGACCGCACCTGCGGCAGCCAGATTCGCGGCCGATTCGTATTCCCTCATCTTTCGCCATCTTCACTCCTCCACAATTGTAAGGCCAAACTTGCCTTGGAACCAAGCCTTCGCTTCGTCTTGAGTCACTCGGTGACCCTTGCCGACCTTCCGATTCTGTCGGCGACGGCGACTGACCCGGTGACCGGGTCGCTCGAGAACGACATTGATGTCCATTCCGAAGATACCGATGTCGGGGTCGTACTTCATCTCGGGGAAGTCTGTATAGTCAGCAATCCCGAAGGAGAGGTTTCCGGAAGCATCGAAGTTGTATGAGGGCAGTGTGTTTTCACGGACCCAAAGTGCATCTTTGAGGAATTTCTCAACAACTGTAGCATTACGCATTGTAACCTTGCAGCCGATTGGAGCACCTTCACGCAACTTCAAGTCGCGGTTGGTTGTCTTCGAGATAGTTCGGATTGGGGTGCCTCCTGAAAGTAACTCAAGCACTCGCTCAGCGAGTTGGAGGCGGGAACCACCTTCGCCAACACCGATGTTGACTGTCACCTTTGTGATTCGAGGTTCAAGCATTACTGAACTCATACACTCACCTCGATTCCTGGTAGTATTGTGTCACCGACTACGAACACATTGCGTTGAACTGTTCCGAAGTCCTCGAATGTGACTTCATTCTGCATGGTGGACTTCTTCTCGATTCTCTCAACGACTGTGGAAATTGTACCGATGTGAGCGCCACCGATTAGGTAGACGGTAGATCCAGACTCAAAGGAGTAGTGACCCTGCACCGATTGGTCAGGGAGGTTGATTTTGAGGCTATCTCCAGTATTGTAGGCGTTTGCATCATCGATCAGAATGTTGCGGCCATCGTGAAGGTTGTATTGAGTCACTCCACCACTTACTGTAGTCTTGCCATCGATTCGGCAAACCTTGGAGGTTGCCTCCTTAGCCTTGATTGAAGGGTAGCGAAGTTTTCCATTTGCATCGATGATGCAGCGGAAATTAGCATCTCCTACTGTCAAGACATCCATCAAGCCGACACCACGAAGGTCGTCGGTTTCGACTCTGCCATCGACGAGAACTTGTCGGGTTCGGAGCATTCTCTTCACCTCTCGGCGATTTCGGGCGAGGCCCAGCACATCTCGGATGATGACCGAGAGTGGCATACAGAGTTCGATTGGGTGACCGCATGGGCTTGGCTTGGTAATCCAGACCGTGGTCTTGCGAGGTAGTGCCCAACTTCGGGGCATTGCTAGTCGCTTCTTGTGGCTTGCACTCATTATTCATCGCCTCCTATTCTGCTTTCCAACTTCTTGACTCTGATTGGGTCGCTGTCGTCAACCTTGATTACAATGAGATTGGATGCGTGTACTGCGATTCCTTCCTCTTTGCCATCTGACTTTGGTTGGCTGACTCCCTCGACGAAAACCTTGCCTTTTTTACTGTCAACTCCGATGACGACCGCTTCTACTCCGGACTTCCCTCGAGCTGCTCCAAGTCGCTTGCCACCCTCATCCTTGTCTGAACCGGGGTTTCCCCAGTCGCCACGGTGGACTTGAACTCGGTCACCGACGCGAATTGTAATATTGCGAATAGTCGGGTAAGCGGGGTCGATACAGCGACCGCGTATGCGCTTGCGCTTGATGTGGAGAGGTGCTTTGGCAACAGCCCTGCGTTGTTTGTTTGGCTTTCTAGTCGACATTCATTTCACCTCACACAATTTGCTTCGCAGTTGCTGCGATTCTTGGCCAGCGTTCTGCTGCCTCTCTTGAAATAGGACCTTTGATGTCGGTTCCGACCAATTCTCCACGATCGTTTGACACGAGCACGCAAGCGTTGTCCTCGAACTGGACCCAAGTGCCATCTGCTCGGCGGAACGGACGCCGCTGTCTGACGACAACCGCTCGGAAAATTTGGCGGCGGCGCTCAGGTGTTCCTCGGCGAACTGTGACATTGATCATGTCGCCGACACCTGCTGAAGGATATCGGCGGGCGGTGCCGCCAATCTTGAGCACTGAAATCAGTTGAACAATCTTTGCGCCGCTGTTGTCGACGCAGTTCATCTTTGACTCGGTTGGTAGACCGCGTGTTACGCGACCTGATAGGCCCTTCATTCGGAATCACCTCTCTCGATTACACAGAAAGTGACTGTCTTGGAAAGCGGCCTGCACTCCATGATTCGTACATTGTCGCCGACGGTTATCTCGCCGATGCAACTCGGTAGGTGAGCGGAATAGCGACGGGTTCGCTTTTCATATCGCTCGAACTTGACCATGTATCGGAGGTGCTTGCGCTCAACAACGATTGTGTTCTGCATCCCAACACGAGAGACAGTCCCCTCGATGATTTGGCCACGCAGTCGGAGTTTTCCGTAGAACGGACAGTTCTCGTCACCATTCCAGTCACCCACGGGGGCATTCACTTCAACGCCAATATCTCGCATGTCAGTTCCTCCTGTACTTTCTTTGGACTCGGTCTTCGGGTCTTTGGCAGACCTGTGTACCGTCGATTGTGTCTCCACCATCGATTGTGAATTGGATTACATTCTTGGCCAACTGATGCTGACCCACTTCGTTTTGGATGGTCAACATATTGCGACTCTCCTCAACTACAAGGCCGCTCTTACCGACAAGGGTCGGGTCGGGCGAACTCACGACAGTGAGGGTACGAGCGAGCCAGGTCAAATGCATGGTCTCCATTCAGCGCACCTCCACTTGGTAGCCATTTTGTTCGAGGATTTTGGCTGCCCTCTTCTTGTGGTCGCCCTGCAACTCGATGGTTCGGTCCTTGACCGTGCCACCGCTTGCGCAAGCAGACTTGAGAATCTTAGCTAGTTGGCCAATGTCGATGGCGGAGTCGTCGATTCCTTCAACAATAGTTACCATCTTTCCATACCTCCTTCTAACAACTGAAATGACTGCTTTTTGCTGCTCCTTTGCAATTTCTTGACATATGCACAACTCCTCTGGTAGACCACATAGATTACAGATACTCGCCATCCGTGTCTACTCCCTTCGCTCCTCGTTCATCTTGGTTAGCAGACGGGCGATGCTGCGCTTCACCTGCTTGTATGCACCAAGATTCGATGCTGAGCCTCCAAGCGCTTGCTCGGCCCTCAACTGCATCATCTCATCCTGCATCTCCAATAGACGCGCCTTGCGGGCGTCGGTGGACATGTTGTCGATTTCGCGGGCGGATAGGTGGGTCATGATTTGGCCTCCCCTTCGCTCTGCTCATCGCTGGATTCGTCGGTTGATTCCTCGGTTGACTCATCTTCGCTGGATTCTGATTCGGCTTCTGCCGGTGCCTCTTCTGCTGGTGCCTCTTCCAATGCTTCCTCGGCG
>CAUZUN010000146.1:0-3858 GCA_963583115.1 Candidatus Thalassarchaeaceae archaeon | reverse complement strand
CCGATTCGCGGCGGCATCAGCCCCATCACCGTGCCTGTAATCAGCACCCCAATTCCAATCCAACCGGTTGACAACCAGACGAGGAGTGTGACGAATACGATAACGCTGATAATCAGCGTGTGTAGTGGAATCAACTCGTGTAGTTTCATCATTCCCTTGCCGACTTTAATCATGATTGGAACCGCGATGAATCCCGATGCGACAGTAACCGCGAGAAGTCGGATGAAATCTGGAGGTGGTTCAATCGCTGACCACGGGTCGATTGGATACATCATATGCAGCGCGAGAGCAGCACCTGAACGAGGTCGACCAACCAAGTAGAGGAATGCGAGGACCATCACGGTGACCGCTGTGTTGGTCGCGGAAAGAATCGCAATGACCTCCAAATCCTGCTCTTGAGTTTGCAACTCCAAGTCTAGGTCGGGGGAGGTTTCTCGCTCCTCCTTAGCAACAGCCAACAACGCTTCATCCTCGGCGCTCAGGCCCGCTCCAACCAACCCCATTGCGGCGTTCTCGTCGTTTTGGAGAGTGCGTTCAGTGCCGTCGAGATTCGGTGATGAGAAGTCCACTGCTGGGTCTAATGTGGTGGTCTGGTATGCTGAATTGGCGCCCTCTACCCCTGTTGCGGTCTCTGCCCCGGTCGAGGTTGCGACAACTGCCTGTGCAACCTCTCCAGTTCCGCCTTCTCCCTCGGCTGCTGCTTCGGCCTCCTTGCGGCGCGCCATAGCCTGCATTGCAGGGTGAGATGCTTGGCCGGGGCCGAATTCAAAGTCGGCAGGAATGTAATCGGGGTCCTTCATTTTGCCAACCCAGTTGCGTACTGTCATTACGACGACAGTCGCCTGCGCGGCTGTCATTCCCGGGAGAATAGCCATCACAGCGGCGCACATCGAGGAGAGTAGGCAGGGAATGAGAAGTGGGCCAGCGGGTGGCAGTTCCCAATCATCATCTTGGGGAGGCATCTCGGAAGTTGTGACATAGATGTCGATTAGATTAGCGATACCGAACAAGCCTGCCAGCGATGGCATCAGCATTGTTCCTGCTGGCATTCCTACAGGAGAACTGCCGGGTAATTCGAAGACAGCCCAACCATAGAAGCCGGTCAGAAGGAAGAAGGCGGTGGCGGCGATCATACCGGCTATGTTGGAGTGGTCTGAAAAACTGAAGTCGAATTCTTTTCCTCCCACCTTCAATTTCCATTTCTTTGAAATCTGCTGCATCCATTGAGGCCACGGCAGTCGGGTCGTCTCGGTCAAGATAAGAAAACTTGAGATTGCGAGCAGGAGGTATGGCAGGATTTCTCTGCTTTCCGCGTAGAGGCCAAGTCCGGGATTCTCTCCGAAGAGAAGCCGGGCGAAAAGAAGTAGTGGAATCGATAGAAGCATTCCTAATTGTGAGCCGCGAGCAGAATATGCTACGCCCTTCGTCGCTTTTCCTGCGAGTAGCATCCTATGACCGGGTAACAGAGCGAGGGCAGTATCCCCGTCAGGTGCCCCCAACAGCGCGCTCGGGATGTAGTTGAGAAATGTGTGAACGGTGCCCATCGCGACGATGATTGCTGCAACGGCAGAAAGAGGAATTCCAAGGCCAATTGCAAGTGGTGATAGGCTCACCGCAATCAACGCGACATTGTTCACATGGAAACCGGGTATCAGCCCCGTCATACAACCCAAGAAGAGGCCGATGAAGAACGAGGCGAGGAGCCAAAGATACTCCGAAAGCCAAATTTCCACAATTGCACCCCCAGTCGTTATTCAGCGCCGGTCCAAACAGAGTTTCACGCTGCGGTCGGTGACATCTTCCAATGTGGTGAGGCGCCCCTCCCAATCGATTGGTGTGCCTCCAGCCGCGGTTTGCGTCTGCAATTCGCTGCCGATTCCCAAGAGGCAGAGTTGTTCGCCAACTTGTGTGCCTTCACGCTCGATGACAAGCGTTCCGTTGACCTCTTTCACGATGCCATTGATTGAAACTCGTTTGTTGATGTCCCACTGCCAATCGTCGAATCCTTCTGTCCACGCTAAGGCTACAATCGGAACTGGTTCATCCGCATCAATTTCAATATGATGAACTTGAAGCAGTAATCTCGCATCAACGGTATCCCAAATCAGAGTTGCAGTGACATTGACCTTAGTCCCTGACTCAATCCATTCAGCGCGAGCACCCTCTATCATGATTCTCAGTTTAGTTGAACGGCTGAAGTAATCCGGCCCGTCAGCGAGGTAACCTTTGTCGTAGTCGGGGGAGATTGGCCCATCAATCCAGCCTGATAAATTCAGAGTTTGGTTTCGGTAGGCATTTGGGTCCCTCACCAAGTCAATGAGAGGAGTGTATTCTGTTCCGATAGTTCCGGTTGGGTTTGTGAAGTCTGTCTGCTGACCGTGGTCGAGGCAGAGTTGGATTCGTTGTTCTTCCCAAACTAGACGACCGGACCAATCTTGACTGATTCCAGCCACATCATCTTCCGCAGGAATTAGGCATAGACGATTTGTATCTCCTGGCCCTTGAATCCACCAAATACCATTTTCGACAACCGAAGTACCCTCCAAAGTGACGAGACTGTCGATATCGTACGACCATGAGGTTGCATCGGCACTCCATGAGAGCCGCTTCGCACCCGCTTCATAGAGAACTTCAATTTGAGTCGCATGGGTCTGTAATTGCCATCGGAAGTCTCTCTCCGACCACCGAACCCAGCCGACGACGCTGATTTTTGAGCCAGCTTCGTAAGACCCATCGAGACGCCCTTCAATTGCTAGCGATATGATGTGCTTCGCATTCCCATAGGAAGGGTGGTCCATCAGTGAGGCGGTCTGTCGAGTAACATTGCCTTCTAGCACATCTCCGACATAGCCGGTAAGTTCCAGCAGGTCGCCATCGAAGGCGTTTGGATTGTGAGATACTCCTGTTAGATTTACTGTGTGAACCCTCGGCACCCAATCGTCATCGTATTGAATTGCCCCAGCGCCCTTTGAAGAGAGCCAAATCCGGCCGTTCCATTCGGTAACTTCACCGACCACTTCAACCAGTGTTCCAATAGGTGGAAGAGTGACAGGCAAACCATCTTCGCGACCGGATTGCCGCATTCCGGTTTCGGTCCATCGCACCTCCATCACATTGAAGTCCTTCTCAACCAGCAAATCTACCCTGTCCGTTCCACTGTCATAGGGGTCGATGATGTATGATGTCAAGACCCCCCGAATCTTGATATTTTCACGAATATGTTCGTTTGCATCAGGTATTTCGACCAAATCCGGTTCCCTCACGACGGCGTAAAAATTCATCACGCTGACGAGTAAAATGCTCAGAAAGAACATCGCCCAAAGTTTCACCATGCGCGCGCTCAAGGGTGGCGCAGGCTTCAAAGTTGGGCCTGTCCAATTGGCTTACTAAGGGCGCTTTCCGGCAGTTGTTTCATCAACTAAACGCCACTTCAAACACTGTGCCTTCGGCTATCCGTGGTGTGATTCTCGCCCTTCTCCTGCTCTTTCCCATGGCCGGGGCTTCCCTCCTCGTGCCCTCGGAGTTGCCCTTTCTCGGAGTTCAATCGATTTCAGTCGGTGAAGACGGCGAATCAGATGCGGACGGCGATTCTGGCGGCGAGTCGGGTGAAAATGAGACAAATGCCACCGAATGGAACTGGACTGCGACAGTTCCGACCTGGAATGTCGGCGATGTTTGGACATATAGCACGGTTCTCGATGCGGTCGCACTGGTCGAAGATACCCCCGAATTGGAGGGTGCTGAACTCGATTTTCTCTACGGAACGGCTCTGATGGAGGTCACCACACTTGGTGAGGTCGAAGTGGATGGGGTTACAACTCCGGTTTACACGGTGGTCACGAGTGGCACTTTCATCGG
>CAUZUN010000145.1:0-3902 GCA_963583115.1 Candidatus Thalassarchaeaceae archaeon | reverse complement strand
CATCGACCTCCTTCGCCATCTCATCGCCACTTTTGGCGTCGACCAGTCTCTCAAACACATCGCTGTTTTCGTTCATTCGCAAGAGTGTGTTCACTAGATCGGGAGATTCAATTCCATACTCATCGACAAGTTCGGTTACAGTTGTTCTACCCTCGATGATATCTTCAACCATCTCCATTGTTCTGTTAGTTCGCCGATTAATTCCGATGAGTATCAAAAGCGTCACCGATGTGAAAATTACCGCCCAAGTCAAAGGTGTCAGGATTATTCCGAACGGCGCCACCCAAAGCAGGCGCACTAGAAAGGCGAGAAAAACGAATCCCAGCCTCGGAAATCCATAGTAAAGCAACTCGGAACGAAATGCCGCCGAACGGATTTCCTCACGCGGATAGTCGGACATCTAACCACCTCAAATCAGGTCATCGGGAAGCGACTTCAACCACTTCTCTTCAGTTGTTCTTTGAGGTTCCCCTACTTGGGAGATTCGGAACGCTTTCAGTTCGGGTGCAGGTGGTTTTGGAGGGGTCCGCGTCTGGGAAACCCGGTTGGATTTGGAGGGGCGGTATCGCATTGCGTCATCGACTGGAGTGTTGATTTCGCGTCCCATTACCACGGAGTCTTGGACATTTACACTGGACGAACGCGGCTCCATCGCGAGTTGTTGAAGAAGGTCGGTCAGCGCCCGTTGTAACTCCCGGTTTCCATCCGTCATTTCCTCCAACATCTGCTGCTGGTTGTCATTGCTGTGCGCCGCTTGATTGGCGAGCATCCGCTCAAGAGTTGCAAGAGTGTCCTCCCACCGGCCATGTCCACTCTCTGTCTGTGATTCGAGTTTGTTGAGCAGCCGCTGTTGTGAACGGATAAGTCGCTGCGCCTCCTCCATCGCCTTCTTTTGGGTGGTGAGCGTTTCCTTCTGGTCGTCGATCAACTTACGCGCTTCAGGCGCACCCACCGCGTCCCTTCTCTCAAGTTCAAGGATGGTGTTCTGCAATCTCTCATCTCGGTCTTTGAGAATGTGTTGCAATTGGTTGCATTGATTGTTTACAGCAGTGAGTTGATGCTGGCCGAGAACCAGATTCATCTGTTGCCCATCCACAAGTTTAGCCAGTCTTCGCCGTTCTCGATAACTGTGCGGGACATCATAGAGCAGGGTTGAAACAACTCCTGCTGAAACCGCTATTTCAAACAACATTTGCCATTGTACCAGCATCCAAAGCGTGGCGAGGCATCCGATTAAAATCGCTCGTAGTCGTGGCATCCCAAGATATAATTCTAACTCGGAAGTTAAAGACAGTTTCCGTCGCGGGTCTCGTTTTCCTCATCCATCGAGGGCAAAAAGGTCCTCGGCGATTTCAACGACTTCTCCTAGACCGAGCAGCCACTCTATCGCTTCTGAGAGTTCATCTGGATTGATTCCGCGCGGCTCGAGAAGGTCATCGATTTCATCGAAGCTCAAAGGCAGAGTTCCTGCTGATTTAGCCTCCTCCATTTCGACGAGTATGAACTGTGCAACGATTGCGAGCAGAGGGTCATCGCCGGGCTCACCGGGTAGATAATCGAGCAGAATTGCTGCTGGGTGCGCCTCATCTTCGCTGGGTTCCACCACCTCCTCTTCGGTAGCCTCCTCAACTGGTTTCTCGCCTTTTCTCGAAAAGACATCGAACAGGTTTCGCTGATTGGGGTCATTCCAGCGGATTTCATCTAAGTTGACACCCATTCGCTTCAGCTTGCTGGCAAGTGTGTTTACTCTGTTGAGTCGCTGTTCCAACCTCATCCGCTCTCTTCCAAGATTTCCTTCGACGAGTTTCAATTCCTCCTTCGCTCGCTTGGCGAGCCAGTCGTCAAGACTCCAATTCGGATCGAGTCTCAGCATGGTTTCCCAGAGGACCCTTACTTCCACTGGAAGTGTCTTCGCATCGATTCTTGCACCATCGTCGGCATCACTTGGAGTGCGGGCTGTCACGGCACACTTGCCCACAATGACGGTTGATGAAGTAATCGCTCAACCAACTGTCGAAACCGCTTCAATAGTGGTGTTCATGTATGTTGAGCCGGTGGCGCGACCGATGGCAACCTACCGCCTTACGATACTGCCCGGCGACGGCACTGGCCCCGAGGTCATTGTCGAAGCCGAGAAATTGCTCGCCATCATAGAGCAGTATACCGAATTAGCGTTCGAAAAAACTACCATTCCATGTGGTGGAAAACACTGGCTTGACACCGGTGAGGAGTGGCCAGAAGGCTCATTTGAACATTGTCGAGACAACAGCGACGCTATCCTTCTCGGTGCAATTGGTTGGCCTGGTGCGAGGTTGCCGAACGGTGACCTTGCTGGAGGGCAGGTGATTCTCGGCCTGCGGAGTGGCCTTGACCTATACGCGAATGTCCGTCCAATCAAATTGTACGAGGGAGTACGGCACAAAATTCACGACGAATTCACTCAAGTGTGGAAACCCTCCAAAGTTGACATGCTAGTTCTTCGCGAGAATACAGAGGGCCTCTACCACAGTCTGTTGCGGCGCTCAGCACTACGAGCGCAAGGCCTGGAGGAAAAGGAGGACCCCAAACTCGAGTTTGACGGCTTGACCGGTGAATTGGCATGGGACCCCCGACCTATTTCTAGGAAGGGTTCAGAGCGTCTGATTCGTATGGGCTTTGAGTATTCAAGACGCAGAAACGGCTCGCCCGGCGACGGCATCTCAAGGGTTACCTGCGTCGACAAGAGCAATGTGACTCGGGGCTGCCAACTGTTCCGCCAAGTCTTCCGTGAATTAGGTGCGGGTTATCCCGAAATTCGCGGCGAAGAGGCGTACATAGATGCCTTCACAATGTGGATGGTTCGTAATCCGGAATGGTTCGATGTTGTAGTCACAACCAACATGTTTGGTGATATCGTCACCGACCTCGGCAGCGTTCTGCAGGGTGGAATGGGAATGGCTGCAAGTGCCAACATCGGTGATGTCCACGGCCTGTTCGAGCCGGTTCACGGCTCCTCTCCCAAACACGCAGGCAAGAATGTGGTGAATCCAATCGCTACTCTCAACTCGGTTCAACTGATGATTGAATGGCTTGGTATGCAACACTCTGATGATGTGGCGCTACGAGTATCTGACTTGATTGAGCAGGCGATTACAGAACACCTCGGTGAGGGAAATCTGTTGACCTACGACCTTGGTGGAACCGCTTCGACATCTCAAGTCGGCAGCGCCATCTGTGAACGACTAGCAAATCTTCTGACCAAGACTTCAGAAACAATCCATTGATTGTTGCTAGCCAGTCTCACGAATCCTGCTTCTCTCGGTATAGTTGTTCAAACTGGTCCCACAGCTCAGTCTCGATGTCGGCTCGAACCTGCGCCTCTATATCTCCCCGAATCTGTTCGTAGAGGTCCCCGACCAATTGTTTGCGTAGATCTTCTTCCAGCTCATCTCGAATCATGTCTCGCCTCGCTTCGACATACCGCACGACTTGACTCTCCAACCGGACACATATCTCCAACAACCAATCCTCGTAAGGTTCGGGCAGGTCAAGCGCCTTTGCTTGTTGTTTCAGCGCTTGAATCGCTTGAGTTCTGACAGGGTTACCGGCGAGGTAATCTGCAGCCCCGGTAACGAATGAAACGATGACATCTACATATTCACCTTCGTTGACATCATTTCCACATCCGGGACAGTTTTTCAGCGCCTCTTTCTGAACTTCGATTTTATCGTGGTCAAGAGCAGAATTTCGTTTGGACGGACGCTGGTTTTCTATCCCCTGTCGTTGAATAGGTTCCGGCCGAGTATTCCCATCGCGTGCTCGCCGTTTACGCTTTGGCTGTGATTTCCCTTCGATATTAAAAGTAGTCGACGAAGTAAAAAAATCGTCGCCACTCACCGAATCTTTCCTTGCCGGCGCCATTT
>CAUZUN010000144.1:0-3918 GCA_963583115.1 Candidatus Thalassarchaeaceae archaeon | reverse complement strand
TCGACTTCCAATGGGATTGGGGCGATGGAACGAGCGAGGGTGGCATAGGACACCTCAGTGCGACCCACGAGTGGAGTAATGGCTCTGCAAATGGGACATTCTACACTCTAGTACTCACCGTGAGTGATGGTACACATACAGTCAATGAAACCCTACTCGTGCTCATTTTGAATCGTGTCCCTCGGCAGATTTTCAATCTCCCGCTTGAAGTCGATACACTCACTCCTTTGCCCATGCCAACCGTCTTCACAGACGACGATGGGACAATCGATACTTGGCAGTGGATTTTCAGCGAGCCTGTGAATCTCGATGGTGGCTCTCCATCGATGGCTGACACCTTCGGCAGCACTACTTCGAGCGACCAGAACCCAACTCCTGCGTGGCGCACTCCCGGAATCAAGAACATCACTCTAGTCGCCACTGATAACGCTGGTAACACCTCGGTTGCAATAATTCAAATTACAGTTAACAATCAGCGACCAGTAGCCCTTTTCGCCCGCCCGCTGGATGGCGACACGGCAACCCCGTTCTCGTTCCAAAGCCAATCGTTTGACCCTGATGGAAACTCTGGAAATATGACCACAATTTGGACACTTTCGGACCTTAACCAGACCATTGTGAACCAAACTGCAATCGTCCATACATTCTCCACTCCCGGCACACACTTCGTGCAATTAGTAGTAATCGATGAGTTGGGATTGGCATCGCTTCCGAAATCGTATATCATCGAAATCGCAAATCCGCTGCCCCTCCCTCAAATGACCATCTATGAGGGCCGGGATGCGAACACAGGTGAGGCAATCACCGCACCTAGCGATGATTTGAGCCAATTCAACTGGCGCCACTGCTTCACCAACAATGGAGCATTATTCACCGCACCCGGCGCTTGGTTACACTTCGATTCTGCTGGTAGCAGAGACGGAGATTCTCAATTCTTGGGAATGGATGTACCTCTCGACGAGAGCGACCCGAATTGGAATGGAATCACCCAGTACAGTTGGGACTTCGGCGATGGCTCTCCGCTTGTGAATTCACCAAATGCTTGGCACACTTTCTCGACACCGGGCACTTACACGGTGACGCTGACCCTGCGCGATGGCTTTGGAACAGGGGATGTCAATCAGTCAACGAGGGATGTCGTCGTGTCTCAGGCGCCTGAAATCGTGACCACCTCACCGTTTGGAGAAGCAATTTATTCCGGCTTTGATTATCTACTCGGAGGCGATGCTATCGACCACGATGGACTCTCTGGAATGAGTGCGTGGTATGACAATGATGTCAACAACGACAGCGATAACAATGGAATCGCTGACGATGACCATGACAGCATTGATTCAATTGTTGGTCCCGATGCATTGGTCTTCAACTGGGATGTCGATGACAGGATAGACAGCGACGATGATGGAGATACCACGAACGATTGGCAACCCCAGTCGGAAGATGGCTTCGTATTCGTCAACTGGTCCAGCCCAGGTGAGATCTATGTTATCTTGGAAGTCTGTAGTGGAGTCGGAGTCTGTGAAGAGAGAGGTTATCCACTACGAATCAGAGACCCGGCAGAAAAGGACGATTCGCTGGCGGACTTCAGTCTCGACTCCCTTCTACCAAAAGCGGAGGACAGTGGCATACTTCTCGGAGTTCTGCTCATCCTTCTATTGGTACTCGGTTGGATTGTAATGCGCCAACCAACAGAAGTTGAAATCGATGCTCAAGAAGCAGTCGATGCGTACGATGTCTCACAAGTAGTCACGGAGGGAGGGGTCCTCGGAATGGACCATCATACACCTCCACCAAAGCCCAAACACCTGACAAAAGATGACCGACGCAGCAGGGAATCGGGTTATGTGCGTCCGGTCACCTCGCGTCGTCGAAGGTGAGGGTGCGGATGGCTAGAGTCGCTTCGAAAATAGGAGATGTGAGGTCTGCAGTTCTGCTCTCAGCGCTGTTTGTAATCCCACTTCTGTTAGCACTTCCAGAACCACTATCCATCGGTTCGGCAAAGGCTGCAATCGACTGTAGTTACGACTCATCGACCGCTGCACAGTGGCACAAACAGGTGAACAGTTTCAACATGAGTGGCGTGAGTGACGGGTACAATTACGAAGACGAATACTACGAGGAGGATTGGGATTCTGGACAACAGTGGTGGGGGCCATCATTAGATGGCGACAACATCTACAACAAGAGCGAATTATCTGCGCTCAGAAGTGATTTTCATGCTTCGTTCATCGTCAACAACGACTCAAGTTCTGGCATCAGAATGAATTTGACACATGGTTACCGCTACACCTTTTGTTTTGTAGTTCACTCAGACAACCAGAGTACTCACTTGCCAGCGCCACTCGTCGATTTCTACCTCTTACAAGAGTACGATTGGGACTTCTACCGTCGGGATTTTGAAATCCGCTCGATGGAAGACCGCGACCTGCTCAACAAAATACCGCCAGAATGGCGGGATATCGTCGCTTGGATGCCGTACCGCGATGTCCACTCCTACGAAGGCAAAAGGCAACTCGACTTCACGGTCAGTTTGGATGCTGACGAAACGAGTGGCGCCTTCTTCGGGCTCGCAGAACCAGAGACGGAATGGATGTACATTGTAATCGACGGTTGGGACAACATGCGTGATTCCGATACGCCGGCACCCCACCGAAATTTCACGGTCGATTTGACCATTATGGCAGAGGAAAGGCTCACCCTGCCCAAGTTCACAGTCTCCATATTCTGTTGCGGGCTCTTCCTGAGCCTCATGGCCGCTCCATTGATTTTGCACAACAAATTCCTCAGCGCAGGTAAAGACGAGGGGACGGTGGCTGTCGACTTGATGCCATTGATGGAAACTGAGCAGAGTCGGGCCGCCGCTTCACTAGCGCCCGACAAGCCGCCGTAAGAATCGAAGGTGGAAGTTCAGTTTCCGAGCGCCATCGCTTTTCGTAGATAGATTCGAAACTAGGAAGTTCAGATTCCGAGCGCCCTCAAATTCAGCCGCAAGAATCGACGGACTCGCTCTATCGACGGTCACGGTCTACCGGCGGTCTCTCTCTATCGGCGGTCTCAGTCTACCTTTTGGCAGCTGATTCAGCGATTAGGCATACCCAAGCATATCCCAAGCAGTCCTTAGGTCTCGGAGGTTGATCAATCCCCTATCCGGGAGGCTGTAGTCATTATCGAGGGTGGTGTAAACTATAGTCAGATCCAAGAGTGGGGAGTGGATTCTGGGCCAATCTCCGCCGATTCCCATTCCCATGATTGTGTAGGATGGTACATCGACGCCTCGCAATTTCCAAGCCGCCGCAAAGATACTCAATCCGTCTCCATGACCCCTTGTTTGGTAGCACATTTTCAAGATATCTCCCGCTTCCAAATTATCTTCAATCGCCTCAAGTATATCCTCTGAAGAGGGAGTTTCTTCCATGTCGTGATGCGACGCTACAATCGAGCAGCCTGCTTCTTTTGCAGCGCTGAAAAGTTCTTTTGAGATTTTTTCGTCGATGTCCAGCTCGAGGTTAATCCAAGATACTCCGCTTGAAATTGCTTGTCGTAGAATTTCAATTCTACCTGCCTCATCACCAGGAAATTGCCCACCTTGGCGGCGAGGCATACAGGTGAAAATAACGGTTTTTTCGATACTTTTCTTGAGTTGTTCGATAGATGCCACAACATCTACCGCGTCGATAGGCCGAGAGACAAATTCAGTTGAGGTTTCTTGCTCGCCAGCCTCATTTTTTACCGAGACTTGTACCTTCTCGACATACAACCGGTCGAACCGAACTTCGATTAGTTCAACGCCCTCTCCGGTCGCCTTTTCCGCCTGCTTCACAATCTCCTCTACGGTGTTTTCCTCAAGGGATACGCAGACCTTTGGAAGCGACATTGAGCGGCGCCACCGGCCGTTGCTGTTTAACCGTTATCGGACTA
>CAUZUN010000143.1:0-3967 GCA_963583115.1 Candidatus Thalassarchaeaceae archaeon | reverse complement strand
TCTTGGTCTAATTCACCATCACCAGCCAGTTCGGCAACGTCAATAGCGTCTCCAAAGGATACTATGTCAATTAAAATTGAATGGAGTTCAGCAGCAGCAGCACCATCGTCATCAACTGCGATAAAAGCAATCGTAGCAATCATGTATCTAGAATCTACGCTAGTACCAATAATGGAATTTGCATGTACCCAAGTTGTCTCCGGGATTGATAGAGAATCGATTGACATCGAACCTGTTGATACTTGGTCAATAGTACCGTCCAAATCGATATCCCAACCTGAATTTGCTATCGTTCCATCGAGGTCCCTCACCGTTCTGAAAATTGTAAAGCTGTATCCCGAATATCCTATGAAAGTGCCATTAGATGTTGAGTAGACCGCAGTTCCTTCAACATTTTTCGCTGGTGAAATAGAAATCAGCGGCGCAAGGTTGCGAATTAGAGTCGGAGTTGTGCCATCTTGGCCTGCCGCGCCGGTCGAACCAGTTTCGCCAGTCAAGTCGATGAACATCCAGCCATCACTCTTGCAAACATAGAACGAAGACTCGGACTCTACATGATAGAGACGCGCCTGTGTAGAACTGTCACATGTTGGAAGGTCACTCACTGCGCTCACCGAATAGACATTCCATTCGGAAAGTGAAGCCCCATCTTCACCGTTGCCCTCATCGCCATCGTCACTCGTTCCCTGTTGATTGAAGAACACATATCCTCCAAATCCCATCAACAGCATCAGCACAATTACAGGAACCAAAATTTCTGTTCTGCCCATGGTGTCGGCTACATTGAGCCAACGATTAGAGTTTGTCCCGCGCTATCTCGGGTGCTAATTCGACCTTGTGAATCACGATTTCGGCTCGAAGTCGAGGATTACCTGCCCATGCTGGTTCCAGCGCACAATCGGCTGGTACCCTTCGTACGAACTCGTCTCAAGGGCGGCACGGAGATGAGCCATTACATCAGCAGGCATCTCGACCATGAATCCTTTACCCGAGTCAAAGCGGTTCTCTAGTGGTGGTGCAGGAACTGGTAACTCGACCTTCGGGACTTCAGTTGCCTGAGTAGGTGCCACCTCACTAATGGTGGTATCAGCCTGCACATCGGCTGAGATTCCGGAAGGTGATGCCTCATCTGCTACCGCTGCTGACTCAACTACCTCACCATTCGCACTTGGAAGGTCTGGAGTTCCGGAGGTTCCCGAGGTTCTGGCAGTTTCGGCAGTTTCGGAAGTTTGAGCGGTTTCAGAGGATTCGGTGGCACCAAGAGTTTCGAGAGTCTCCCCCGTGCCAGCCATCTCAACCTCAGCCCGATTCATGTAGAGGAATCCCTGACCGAACAGCGTCAGCGCCGCGAGCAGGTACATCACCCCCTGCATGACACCATTTTCAATGTCGCCGGCAACAATGATAATTCCAACAGGAATCGATAGAAGTGGGTAGATTCGGCGCCAACTTTCGTCACGCTCGAAGCCGATCATCATCTGAATTCCACCGAACACAGATAGCACTGAGCCGAACACCCAAATCCCCGCGTCTTCGGACAACAAGAGCGCCCCTAACGGCACCAATATTGCGCCTGCAATTCCTACATCGCGGGATAGTTTGACCACCGCTTCGTCAGAAATCTCACTCCACTCAAAGTCCCAATTTCGCCACGAAGCCCAAGTATAGACCAGCCCACACATCACCAACCAAGCGCCAGCGGCCTCCAACGCCCATTCCTCATCCAACAGTTGGTGAACGGTGTTTCCGATTGCAAACGCTTCAAGAACAGAGCCGAACATCAGCATCCATTTCTCCCGTCGGAGCCAAGCGCTGAATGATACTCCAAAGGCCGTCACTAGTAGGGCGATTCCCCCCCAAACTGACATCGCTAGCAGACTGAAGAAGATGGCGTAGAGTAGTTGGCTGTTCGATATCCACCGCCGGGTCTGCGCGTACTCTCCCTTCAGGTCCACCGTCCCAAATTCGGGCTTCCCGGACTTGGCCGGAACTGCGTGTCTCTCCATCACGCCACGCCAGAAGGCGAGGTGAATGAGCCAGCAAGCGAAGACAGTTACTGCCGCTACTTCGGGCAGCGGATTCCCGCCCCAGAAGTTTTCCTCAAATGCTAGGAAGGTGAGAGAGCCCGCGAAGAGGGGCGACCAGACCCAGAAGATTGGTAATTGTCCAGTGAACCAAGCGCCCACTCCGGCGAGAAGTACCACCGCGAAGAGGAGCATGTGCGGCTCTGCCACGAGAAGATGAAGACCCACTATCAGTGCGAAAACCGGGACCACAAGCGGCATTTCCACCTCGGGTGCTTTTCCGCCTGCCTTCTTGGCTCGATGGTCTCTAACGAACAGGGTTAGTGGTGCCAATCCCAAAATGAAGAATCCGAGTCCAGCCCAGACCGGCAACTCGAGCCAGAGCAGAAGCGAGTTCTTCTCCTCGACAAGGAAGTCGACTGTTGGAGCTAGGTCTACTATCGTGTGGGGCAACAAGCCGAGGAATGCGACTCCAGCGGCGAAGACGAACGGCAACTGATTGATGGCGGCCGGCTGTCGATGGCTGAGCGCCCGAATGAACACCAGCGTCAACAGCGGGAAGAGCAGGAATCCACCCGAGGTATCGAGCAGCGCGGTCATCATCAGACCACCGAGGAGCCATCCCGCCGCGCTGCCCTCTTCTCTATCCACACCTTGTCTCATCAGCATGAAATGGCCGAGCAGTGGGCCTGCGAGCAGCATAATGTCGAAGCCGATTTGCGGAAACATGAGAGTACTCGGGCTGCCATCCAAAATCTGGTCGTGGATTCTCAATGACCATGGTAAGGCGGTAAGGAAGAGCAGCCAAGCGCCTGCCGCACGGGTTCTGTTGTCCTTTGGAAGTTCGAACAGGACCTCTCGCATCAAAACCATGATTGGAATCAGCAGCATGAACACCGCCCAACTCTCATTGAGTTCGGACGATGCAACAGAGAATATCATCAGCGGAAGAAGCAGGCTGAATCGCATCGCTGGCCCCCAAGTCGCCCGCTTTACTCGCTCACCCAACGGGGTCGGAGAAACCGTCCAAGTGCCAGTTTTAGGGTCCCATCCTTGGACTTCCAGACCAGCCCCAAACATCCACCCCAAAACCTTGCCAATGTCGTATTCAACGGACCTCAAATGGCGCCCCAGAGCATACAGAATGACTGCAAGGAAGAGCGCCTCGATTCCAATGTCCTCAACGCCTATCATCGCTCCGAAACCAGACTCGAGCCGGCCTACCCACTCAAGCAGCAGAATCGCAGCACCGGTCAACAAGACCAGCATCGACGCTTCTCTTCGAGTTGAGACATCATCCGCCGAGACTCCCTCCGCGTTGATGGCCAATCTCGCCACCAAGAGAATCAGGTATGCGACAAATGCCAGCGGCAGCAGAGCGCCATCCCCGAGCAGCATCTCATGCGACAGCAGAATCAGCGCAACAGTCAGGTGATATGGGCCCTTTGAGAGGCGATTGCTGTTTGAGCCGACCTCACCGAGTATCAACAGGGCAGCAGGAGGCACAATTAGGAAGAGCGGGTTGAGGGTGAGGATGTCGAAGGGCGAGCCGAAGGAGGATAGCCAGTCGACAATGAACCACGAGGTTGCGAGCATCGCATAGGTCCAATCCGAAACCCAGCGCCGAGTCTGTGGCTTCGTCAGCATGTAGATGAAGGCAATAATTGCAAGGGTCCAGGCGAGGGCACTTCCCGGTGAGGGGACAAACGAGAGCCCAATCGCGAGTCCAATCGGCATCCATGGAGTTCTACGCATGTGCACCGGCAGGAAGTAGCCGATGAGAAGCGCCAGCCAAAGGAACAGTGGCAGCGTCAGAAGCGGGGCGCCGAATGTCGCACCCAAAACGACGCTGAAATCGTTGATGAGCGCTGTGAACTCCGCTACAATCACTATCAGAACCAAGCCGATTGAACCGACTTGAATCATTGAGCGAGAGAGGCCTT
>CAUZUN010000142.1:0-3968 GCA_963583115.1 Candidatus Thalassarchaeaceae archaeon | reverse complement strand
AAGGTGATGCTCTGAACCACTGCGTCGAGTGGATTCGGACAGTCGCCCCAATATCGGATGAAGTTAGCGTAAATCCGATGAATATCCAGCGTCGAACCATCGTCGACCGACTCTTCCGGAACCGTGAATATCGGCCACCTTGGCTTTGGTCTCTCGTCGAGATGATTGAACGAGTTCATCCCGCTGAGGGACGCCTTATCGTGCATCCAACAGCAGCCGGTAAAATTCGTGGGGCGCACAACTGCGGAAAGTGCGACCGAGAGGTCGGAGCAGCAATCGAGCGCTATTCAGTTTCGATGGACATTGCAGAATTCACCGGGCTTGATTGCGAGTGCAAAAAGCGGTGGCGCTGCGAAGTAGAATTGGATGCAGCAATCCCCGCTCCGCTCGGCGTCGGATTGGACCGTCGCGGCGACCATATTGACGCGCTGATGTCACCTTGATTCCGCACCTTTCAGCCGCCTAAATTTTAAGGACTTCTCGTAGGTCGGCAAGATTGCCTTTAGGCAATCTCTGGTGATACCGTGACAGAACTACCCGAAATGATGCAAGGAAAAGAAGAGCCGGCTACAGCACGCGTCATCTTGACGCTGTCCGCTATTGGGGCTCTCGCTTTTGTGATGCTATACTCCGTACTATTCCCTGGACACCCCTTCCCTGGCTTGGGCAGTGTGATTCCTTTGTTCAGTGAACTTGGGGACTCGGTGGTCTGGTTCTTCCTCTTGGGAATTGGCCTTGGCATGGCTATGTTGGTTGCGACTTTACTCGGGGAGACAATCGCAGATTGAGGTGATATCATGGAGTTAAAAACAATTTTTCTATCGTACATTATTTGGCTGCTCGCAGTCCGTTTCCTCGCCTCTCGTGGCCTTGGCCCGTTCAGTTCGTTCGCCAAGGACCTCACCGGCTTCATGCTCGGTAAGGGACTCGGCCCAGCGAATGACCTCATCGAAGACCGACCCGGTGCTGGCGCTCGAACTTGGTATGCACACGGAATCTTGTGGTTCATACTTGCAGCAACACTCTTTTTCACAAATCTGTGGACTGGTCATGAGCCGAATGCTTTGTACTCATTGAGTGCGGTTGGCTACGCTCCATCCGCGAGCCAAGCGACTGCAGCCCTGCATTTGGCAGCAGCATTCGGCGGCCTCTCAATGCTGTTGATTGCATCTGGATTGGCTTCACAAGCGAAGTTGAGTGGTGGGCGACTCGCCTCCGAATCAAACGCAGCGTTGATGGCATGGGCTTGGAGTGGCACAGTTTTCATCGGTGTAGTAATCGCTCACACTGAGATTTTCACATCTCACGCTAGTTCGTTCAGCGGCTCCGCCTGGCTCGAGATGCCACCAATCTACTACCTTCTCTTTACCGTGATTTCACTACCGATTTTCTTCAACCATCTACTCACGATGAGTGGTTCAAAAAACCCGATTTTGGTACCTCAGTGGTTCTTCGTCATGGGCTTCGCTGCTCTTATCTGGACTGGTCCGGCAGCGATGATGTTGATGATTGGAGAGAGTCAAGAAGTCTCTTGGATGGTCGTCAAAGTTCTATTCGGTGGATGGCTGTTATCCCAATCACTCGGTATCGCCCATCATGTGATTCCAAGCGCCGCTGGTGCGCCACTTTGGAGCCGCTCACTTTCAGCGGTTGCTCTGTTTGGTACATTCTTGACCTTCTCGCCGCTGGGCGCTGCAGTCGAAGTATCTGCGGCGAGT
The DNA here is from genome assembly GCA_963583115.1 of Candidatus Thalassarchaeaceae archaeon. Classification (GTDB taxonomy): domain Archaea; phylum Thermoplasmatota; class Poseidoniia; order Poseidoniales; family Thalassarchaeaceae; genus MGIIb-Q1. Next base: position 2,250 of record CAUZUN010000142.1, on the reverse strand, counting down.
GAATCCCTACGAGCAATAGTTGCAATATCTCTCACACTATCTCTAATACCGATAATCGCAACAGTCGCCAATTTGTCGGTGACTGCGAGTGGACGATTGTCTAAGTCGTATGGAGCCAAGATGACGATGTTCGGTGTGGTAATGCTCATTCCGATCGGATTGGGTAGTTTGTTTGCATCAGTCTCCGCCTTCGGCGGTGGAGCCGAGCAGGCACACATCGCTAACACCCTCGATACATTGGCGATTTGGGGAGTATTCGGAGCGATTGCCATTGGCGGCGCTCACATCTTATTCCCTCAGACAACGGGGCGCTCTCTAGCAAGCCGGAACAAGACTCGCTCGACATATTGGCTATTCATTTTCGGAGTTGTAGGATATGGAATCGGGCAACTCATCACAGACCATGTGAATGCAGCATTGGGTGCAGAAGCGGTTGTTGCGGCACTTGAGGATGCAGGAGTCACAGCGCCAGACTCAGCGGTAACGGCCCAAGTCTTTGCCTCCGTGATGTTCTACGCTGTTGCCATGGCCGGCGTCTTCGCAGCCCAAAACATGCTTTCGGGCTCACTTAGGGGAACATCTCTCACCGATGCAGCCCCAACTGTAAGCTCAGAACCGACTCGCCACATTGTGACAGGAGCGACGACAGTCAGGAATCTGCTCTCGGCAGGCGTCGGCTTGGACACCGAAATTTCGATGGAGGGCGGTTCGGGAAGCAGCGGTCACATTGCACTAGCAGACCTTGCAGCCCCAACGGAGGATGCGGGAGATGGTGATGACTCAGACGACTCTGACGACACTGACGCTTCAACCGACTCGGGTGACACAGACGACACAGACGCCCCAACCGACTCAGATGACACAGACGACACAGACGACACAGACGCCCCAACCGACTCGGATGACACAGACAACACCGACACCTCGACCACCACCGTGACTGAACCAGCGGGTGGATTTGGCAAGATGCTGAAGGGGGAATTAGTCGGATTAGCAGAGTCTGCAGGACTCGATTCAAGTGGCACGAAGGCGGACATCATCGCCCGATTAACCTCCGCTTGAGTTGCGAAGGGGCCAAAACGGATGTGCCTCGCTGAATATTTTGAGGGGGGCTTCGTTTGCGTATCGGATTGGTAGGAAAGCCGAATGTCGGGAAATCGACAACCTTCGCTGCATTGACCGAAACTCCAGTTGAAATCGCCAACTACCCATTTACCACAATTGACCCCAATGTAGGTGTCACCTTCATCGCCGCCTCACTCCCTTGTGCTTGTCAAGAATTAGTGCAGCGTCGCGCAGCAGAAGGTCGATTGGAATCGGATGATGGTGCGGATGGAAGCATCTGCCAGCCCCGCACTGGTGCCTGCAACGGTCACACCAGATTGGTTCCAGTGACTTTGGTGGATGTCGCCGGGCTGGTTCCCGGCGCGCATGAAGGGCGAGGCCGTGGCAATCAATTCCTATCCGACCTCGCCAGTTGCGACGCTCTTATCCAAGTCGTTGACGGTTCTGGCTCTACTGACATCGAGGGAAATCCTACCGGTCCTGGAGCGTGTGACCCACTCGAAGAGCACAACTTTCTAGTCGAGGAATTGGCCGCATGGCTTTCGGGAATCCTTGAGGGTGGCTGGGCACGGGCAATCCGGACAATCCAATCCGAGGGTGATTCTGGTTTTGCCAGTTACATCACAGACCAACTGACTGGAGTTGGCGCGACTGCCGCCCAGATTTCACTGGCATTAGACAGGTTTCAATCATCAAACCGAGACTTACCTCCAGCAGGAAAGTGGGGTGATGATGAGCGACAGGCTCTATCAGAAGAGTTGCGAAGAGAGATTTTCCCACTTTTCATCGCTGCCAACAAAGCGGACCTCGCAGAGCCTGAAATCTATGCCGCCCTCAAAGCGGAAGTAACCTCTTCAGGCGGCCTATTGGTCGCTTGCAGCGCAGAGTCGGAACTAGCGCTGCGACGCGCAAGAAAGGCAGGAATAGTCGATTACGAGCCCGGCGCAACTTCGTTTTCCATCCAAAAAGGAGTATCCCTCAACCCAGCACAACAGCAAGGGCTGGACGAACTTTCGGACAGACTTGCGAAACTTGGGGGGACTGGGCTTAGTGAACTTCTCGCAGGGGTGATTTACGAGCGGCTCGAGAGAATTGTGGCCTACCCCGTGCAGGATGAGTCGAAGTGGACAGACGGTGACGGGCGCATCCTTCCCGACGCACTTCTCGTCCCCACCGGTACGACAG
>CAUZUN010000141.1:0-3977 GCA_963583115.1 Candidatus Thalassarchaeaceae archaeon | reverse complement strand
GACTTGCGTTTGACTGAGCGTCGCTTCACCGATTTGCGCTTTGGTTTTTTGACCGGTTCGTCGTCTTCGTCGCCCCAATCGTCATCATCGTCATCATCATCATCGTCATCTTCCTCTTCTTCGACAACTTTCTTGCGTGACTTACTGGATTTCTTCTTCGTTTTCTTCTCTGCTACTGGCTGCGCGAACGGGTCATCTTCATCGTCGTCATCAACCAACGCTTTACTCTCGGAAAGGTCTCTCTCTGGAGCAGAATCAGCAATATCCGTAGAGCCACCAGAATCGTCTCCGCCACCCATGAACTCCATCATCCAGTCATCTTCTTCTTCGTACTCTTCATCGCCGCCCTTCTTCTTTTTGCGCGGGTCTTGGGCGGCGATAATTCCCATAAGAATTGCAAAGAATAGTAACAAGACATTGAACGCTACCACGGCGATGATTATCACATAGGGTGGGTCTGACCAAGTAATCGGAGCGGCTGGTTCTTCTTCCTCCGTTTTGATGGGGTAGTCGCCACTCTTGCAGATGGTGAGGCCACTCAAGTTCTCAAAACAGTGGTCGACATAGAATCGGGTCTGGAATATTTTCTCGTTCCCGGCAGTATCAATCGCCTTAATCTCCAACTTGTGATTCGCTGATTCAATGAACGTCGCAGAAGGTTCCCGCATATCGAATACTAGTGTTCCTGGCGGAGTGTTTGCAGGAGTGACATCAACCACCATTTCCCATTCAAATTCATCTTCGAACAGAATCCGGTTCTCGATGAATCTGAACATAACTTGCTCAATTCCCACATCGTCATTCACAACCCCGTGAATACGGATATCATCTCCATACAGGTAGGAACTGGCGGTCGAAGGTGAGAACACGGTGATGGTTGGGTTGGTCGCATCAATAGACCAATTCTCGGAGGACAAAGTTACCGAGTTTCCGACCATGTCGATGAGGTTAGCCGTGACTTTGAGAATACTGGTTGGGATGCCTTGTTGGATAGGGAAATCCCAGTAGTACCAAGTGGTTGAGCCGAGGAACGGTGCGGCGCGCGTTACCTCTCCTGCAGGTGTGAAAGTGAGACCAATAGATTGGCCGGGGTCGTAATCAGCCGTGGTGACGGTAATCCACGGATGTTCTGTAACAGGCTCACTGAGGAAGAGATTGAGTCGGTAGTCCCCTGCGTTCAAGGCACCGTTCCCCAAGCCGGGGTCGGTGCCGATTGAGATGGTTATGTCAGCACCTGGAGCAGTTGTGTCTTCGTGAACTAACCAAGCGTTTGAACGGTTGGTGAAGGCGCTTCTCGTGTTGCCCCATGTATCTGTTATAGTGAGGGCATACCAAGATTCACGGTCGAGGTCAATTGGGAGGTGTGCTTCGCGTAGAACCGTAGTATCTGCCTCACTCGGAGTGTACATATCGATCAGCAATTCCCACCCTTCATCATCTGTGAGATTACCTCCTTCATTATCTCCAAACGGGTCACCCAAATGTCGGTAGATGGAGTAGGATTCGAATTGTTCTGCTTGTGAGTTTATCCACGACAGTTGAACAGTTCTCTGAAAGCCTTGCAGCATAGGTTGAGCCAACTGGACAGGGGCGGGGGCAAGGGTGTCCTCCCGCAGCGCAGTCACAATGCAGTTCTGGTTGAATTCAGTATCCTCGAAGGTCGCGTTCAGATGGTTGTAACGGGTTACTGAGGTGACGCAGTAGAAAGATAGGCGATCCACAGCCGAAGGAACAGCAACATACACTTTTTGGACTCCATCTGGGACGGTTGCAATCAGTGTCGCCTCAAGGCTCAAGTTGGTAGATTCGGTTAGTCTAGTCCACGAATGCCAAACATTGTACGACTCTCCTTCGGCTCCAATTTGGTCAGTCCAAGATACATTTGTCAAGCCACCACCCATGTAGGTCGCTTCGACATTAGTCGGCTCAGCGACCCAGTGGTTGAATGCATCCTCCATTATCGGTCCGGCCAAAACCACCCCCTCATCTCCGATGAATGGGTTGTGGTTTCCTCTTGCGTCTGTGACGGTGACAGCGTAGTATGCGTAGCCGAGCATTCCACGCTGGACTTCATACTCGTAGAAACTGACCGCAGCGGGAACAGTTGCAATCAGTTGGACATCGGGATTGGTGGTGTTGTTGAACGCACTTCCCGACCTCCAGACCTTGTAGACCGGATTCAGTTCGGTGAGAAGGTCATTCCAGATGATTGTTGTATTCCCTGTTCCGCCAATCGGCTCCTCGACGAATGATGCGGTCACGCCACCTTGTACCAAGCCCGGAGCAACATTGTCCTCAGCAACCGGCCATAGAGATGCTAAGGTGTTTGAACCGAGGAAGCGAACATCCTCGTATCCTGTGTAGACATAGGTCACAGAGTAGTAAGCCAACTCATCAGTAAACGGTGGGACTATGTAGGTGAAGGAGTTGTTTCCAGCACCCAATTGGCCAATGAGTTGTTTGTTGATTGCAGGCCACGAAGCGCGGTTTGCAGCATCTAGGTGTCTGTAGACCTGTATCATGTACTGGAATGGTCCAGTTTCAGGCAGACTGTCCGGTTGCAACTCGTTGAGGTTAATCCATTGGATTTGAGTTCGACTTGTGGCAGGGTCGAATGAACCATTCACATTGAATGGGGCAGTGATATCGTGCGTGAATTCAGGAATCGACATCGGAATTTGTGCGCTACCCAATTCAAGAAAGGCGCGAATCTCTCCACTATCGAGCTGAGTTGCGATTCCGTAGTAGTAGGAGTTGTTTACACCGGGTGGAAGTGGATAAACAACTTGATGCAATCTTCCAGAGCAACTGGAGAGTGAACCATCACACGCAGAGACATTAGCGAAATATTCGACAGTGCCGTTCTCTACCATACTCGCATTCATTTCGGAACCATGCCGATAAACAAGATATCGGGTATTCTGCAACAGTTGCCACAGGGTCCCATTTTCAGTTTCGATGTTATTCCAACTGACTGTTGTCGACTCTGATACTGGGTTGAATTCGGCGTAGATGTTCTGCGCCTGCATGTCTGCTGGCTCTGAGGCATCAGCCCCTACAAATTCTGCAAAAGGCGATGCAACTGTCAATATCATCAACAGCGCCAACCAGTGGGCAACCCTTCCCGAACTATAGCGCACGCTCAACTCCCCGCGCTCTCCTGTGGTGCCATGGCCGTTATGAGGGTGACGCCATAAGACTCGTCGCTGCACGGGTATCACCCGTTTTACGAATCATCGGGTTCATCAGTTGTCACAGAATCGCCCCCTTGGGGGGCGGCAACGACTTCCAATAACTCGCTTCTTGCTGTCGAAAATCGGACTACGAAGGTGTAAATGCCGCCCAATAATGAGCCCAATAGAACTGCAGATAGGGAATTTAAAGGTGTATCAAAGAGCGGAATTGTGATTTCGAACCAAGTCTGAGTGAACACTTGGTAGATAGCAAGAATTAATCCAACGATAATCATAATGAGTCGGTCAGCCCGGCCGAATCCACCGTAGTTTCTACCCAATCCAACCGATTGCGCTTGAGTGCCCATGTATGAGCCCAAGAAGGTCAGTAGGGCTGCAGCGTAGCCAAGGTGAGGGGTCGTCATCCAAGCGACATTCACCCCGATTGCGACGATGAGGAGGAAATCTACGATTCTGTCTATGGTATGGTCGAGAAAGTCACCGTATTCAGTCGCCTTGTCGAATTTCCGCGCAATATTGCCGTCAAGCGTATCACACGCGGATGCTAGAATTACCAAACCAAGCGCGTAGAGAAGCCGAATCCCACCATCTTGGTCGGTGCCGGCGGTAGCCAACAGGTAACATGCAGCGCCGGTAATCAGCAGACTGAACCAAGAGACATGATTCGGGTCAACCCATCCAAGCCGGGATACCAGCGGATTGAGAAACGCCTCCCATTGTTTTCGAAGACTGTTCAATCCCATGTTCATCACCCGTGGATTCGCTCCACCCAGTCGATTGGGT
>CAUZUN010000140.1:0-3978 GCA_963583115.1 Candidatus Thalassarchaeaceae archaeon | reverse complement strand
TGGAAGAGTTGGTAAGAAAGAGAATGGAATAATCGCCTTGGCAGGACCTATCTCAAACATCCTACTCTTCATATTTGGGTTGCTCGCCGGCGGGCTCCTCATTTCTATGACTAGTGTAGGTTGGGTGGCTGACTTGGTGGTATTCTGGTTGTGGGGCAACGCAATTTTGGGGGCATTCAACATGCTACCATTCGGGCCGCTTGACGGTCGCAAGGTGAAGGATTGGTCCGACCCTATTTTCTGGACCTTTCTCTCACTTACGATTGGACTAGTCTATCTCGTATTCAGTGGTAAAGCAATAGAGATGTTACAGTACATCTCCAACCTCTTTTGAGTTTCAGAGTATTGTGTTCTCGATGGGTTGTTCATCTAGGTGAAAGAAGGAGTAAACGGCCCACCAAGTGATTAAGTCAAGGCTGTTTGCAAGGTTGGTCACGCCGCTGTTTTCCTCTCCATATCCTTTGCCTTCAGTAGACATCCAGTCCTCCATCTCCTGCAATGTGTCACAAGTCTGATGGTAACACCAATATCCATCCACGAGGCCACCAAAACCTATTGTCACCGTGCCCAGATTATCTTGGAATGAGGCGTGGTCGGAGCGTGCAGTGGTATCTTCATAGATGATGATTTCAGAGCGATTTCCAGCCATCCAAGAATCATACTTCCAAGTATCACTCTCATGACCCGCCCCGGTTAGTGTTCCGATCTGTTCCTCCAACCCAAGTGCATCCGCACCAATCCACTCTGAGAGGTGCACAATTCCTGGCTGGGTTAGATTTTCGAAAGAATCAGAGGGCCCAATGTAAACTCGCATCGGCCATACTTCCGCATCCTTCGGGTAACCATCCTCGTCGACAGATGGCTCAGGGTCGCCGTGTGGTGCGCCACCCCCGCCCGGCCAGTTCACTCCAGCCATGTCCAGATTGATGTAATTGGTAACGGTAACTTGGGGATTATCCTCTTTGACATAGAAGTCGGTCCAATAGTCGCTGCCTCGCTTTCCACCCTCTTCCCCAGACCAGAGGCAGAACACCATCGTTCTGCGGGATTTGAAAGCCGACATCATCTCAGCGGTTTCCAACACCATGCTCGTACCGGCGGTGTTGTCGTATGCCCCCACTCGCGTGCCGTAGGTACGTTCCCCCGTGACATGTGGGTCGAGTAGCGGGATTGCAGCGTTTGCAGGCGGAGCCACATCGAAGTGGGCGCCAAACACCAACCACTCATCGGGAGTCTCCTCACCCCAACGATACCCACATACATTGAGCGCTTCGGGGTTCTGTTTCTCAAAGATGTCAGTGAACTCGAAGCGGTGCCTCATCACCTCGAGGCCAAACGACTCCAATTCGGCATAGATGTAGTCAGCAGCATCCTCGTACGCTTCATTTCCCTGCCCAGCCCAGCGGTCCCAGTACCCTTGCCTGCGGTCGATGTCAGTCAAATCGTAGGCAGGGTCAGTAATTTCGTGGAGCCTGTCATAGACATCTCTCCCGCTGATGATTCCTGTAGCGAAATCACCACCACCATCAGGGCCGAAACCAGGTGCTGAAGGGCGTACGACAGGAATTGAGCGGTAGGTTACCTTGCCGCCATCAGAGGTTGAGGTATTGACTCGGTCGAACGAACTGTTATCCTGGACCAACCGCTCAATCGCATCACCATTCGGTGATTTTGAACCACCTCGTTCAACCCAACTGCGCCACGATTCAGTCGAATCTCGGGTCGGCCAGTTTTGCCGCCCCTTCTCACCGATGATGAAAACCGCCTCAGAAATCCGGGGCGGCGCTAAAATCGAAATCTCAACCGATTCCCCACTGGAAATATCCAGAACAGTCGAGTTTTGGATGAACCCATTATCGGGGTTCGTTAACAGATAAGGAATGTAGACCGACATATCTACATCAGCGCTCAATTTGACATTTTGGAATACTCCACCAATGAGTGTAATTACCCCAACATCAAGGTCACCAGCAGTGGGGGGTCCATCATCACCAGAGCCAAAGCAGCCAGAGAGCATTGAGAGGCTGAAGAGTAGCGCGAGAAGCAGTGCCTTGAGGCGCATCAATCCCGGGAACCGAGAACTGCTGTTGAACCCAACGGCTGTTGGTTTACGCTTTTTCAAGCGTAGAACAGGCGCAAGCAGGTGAGCGAACCGTCCGCTGCGCGGATGTGTTTCATGTCAACTTCAGTAAGCGAAAAACCATTCTCAATTAGTGCTGCGGCTGTTGCGGGGTAGCCAGAAGATACGATGACTTTATCCCCCTCAAATCCAATCGTGTTTGCACCATACGACTCCTCTTTTGGAACCCAGATAACATCACCACCTACTGGCTTGAGTTGTTCTGGAGTGAGGAATCCTTCAGCGGTCACCAACACATTGGGTGCGGGCGAGGAACAGATAGTTGAGAGGTGAAGTGTGGTTGAAGGGACATCAACCACTACTGAGTCAAATCCACGCTCATTCATTACACCTTGAATAAATTCGATACCAGCATCATTGGAACGGGTGGAGCGGCCAATCAAAAACAGGTCGTCGTAGAACAGGACATCACCACCGTCGAGATGCGCTCCCTTTGGCATTGTGATTACCTCCAAGGCCCCATTCAATGCGGATTGGATGCTCTCTACCTCACCTCTCCGAGATGGGTGGCCAAGGTTGCACATCACCACCGCCCCGTTCACCACGATAGCCGCATCCTCGACAAAACAACTGTCTGGGTATTCGGAAAGACCGGGGAGAACACGGACTTCCAAACCATGCTTCTCAAGTGCGGCGACATACTCTATGTGGGTCGCTTTGGATGCAGAAATATCGGTAGGTCCGCTGCCGTAATAGTTGGCCAGAGCATCGGTGAAATTGGGCGATATTTCTCGGGTCAGCGCCTTCGACCGACGGCGTCTACTCCAATCTCCCATCATTTGGCCGCTTGGCGGTCGGGCCATAAGGCGTTCGGATTCCGGAAGAGTCTAACCTATTACAGGAAAGCGGTGAATACCTTCGCCGACATATCCGACTTTAGGCAAATTTCGCAAGAACTACCAACACTAGGGTAAATACCCACTAAAATTTTCAGTGTAAGATAACTTGAATTTGTCAAAACGGCAAGAGCCATCAGTCCTTACAGAGGTATTCAGCACCACCAACGAGGGCCGTTGCATTGAAGTTAGAATCTCTCCCCGAGAGGCTTACAGCAGGGGTTGCCAAGCTTGGTCAACGGCGCTGGGATGAGGTCCCAGTCCTTAGCGGTTCGCAGGTTCAAATCCTGCCCTCTGCATCAAAAATCGATTATTCTACTCTATCTAGCCGCCCTGCCCACTCAAGTAGGGCCGACTCACCCGCCGGCCCGATGGGAAATGAAAAGGTACCATTAGGTCGTATGTTCATCAACGATGAGATGCGCGCGGTGGCAGCAGAAGTCTTAGATTCTGGCCGCTGGATAAAAGGGCCCCATGGAAAGGCGTTCGGAGAAGAATGGGCCTCTTACTGTGGCGCTCTTGCTGGAACCCCTTGCTCCAACGGCTCAACAGCTCTCATCGCCGCCCTTCGCCTGCTCGATGTGGGCCCGGGCGACGAGGTAATCGTACCATCTCACACATTCATCGCGAGTGCAACTTGCATTGACCAAGTTGGAGCAATCCCAGTTTTCGTGGATGTAGAGGAGGAGTATCACACACTTCACCCCGATTTGGTTGAGGGCGCAATCACCCCAGCCACCAAGGCGATTATCGCTGTTCACCTCTACGGCCAGCCAGTCAGCCCGCAAATCTTTGAGATAGCGAAATCCCACGGAATTCCGGTCATCGAGGATAGCGCTCAAGCACATGGGGCAGAGATGAATGGACAGAGAATTGGTAGCATAGGTGAGTTGGCGACATTCTCATTTTTCCCTAGCAAGAACATGGCGGTTGGGGGTGATGGTGGTGCGATTCTAGCCAACACCAAGGAACTCGCACCTCGAATCTCGATGGCAATCGACC
>CAUZUN010000139.1:0-3980 GCA_963583115.1 Candidatus Thalassarchaeaceae archaeon | reverse complement strand
CGAGCCAAAGGATTGTCTGGGTCATCGGGAGCCTTCGCCCGCCGTTTTGTTTCCGCCGCCGCACCTGCCGCAGCACTCCATGAACGGACATTGAGGCGAGCAGGTGTTGCCCCCTCCTCTGACGGAATTGTGTGTCGAATTCCTCTCGCATTATCCACAGCAGATTGCATCTCAGCCATCTGGAGCGCTTCCCAATCCCGTTTCTCATCGGTGACCCAATCGCCAACAACTCGGGACCTATCACCAGCTTCATTCATCGAGGAATGAGCGAGCCCCAACGCCTCGTATCCGGGATTTGATAATTCGGTGGAGATTTCTCTACTTTCTTCAACTGATTTTTGCAACGCCGCACTCGCCATCTGGTGGCTGCTCAGCGGCGGCGCTACCGAGATTTTCTTCTCAGCACTCACCCGATGGTTGACGGTAGCCGCCTTGGGTCCGGAGGGTATCTCTACAGAAATCTCTACATCCGGCGTTGACACTGACTCTGACTCTAACGCTGAATCAAACCCTGAACCTGACCCCGACGCTGACACCGGCGCTGACGCTGACACCGACGCTGAATCTGACCCTGAACCGGACTCCGGCCCTGAAACTGACTCGGACGCTGACGCTGAACCCGACCCCGGCACTGAAACTTCAGCCTCAACTTGGATTTTCTTTCCTTCAATAGGCACGGATTCACCCAAATCTACGACGGCCGGCTCTCCGACAAACTGACCCGGCTCATCACCCATATTTGCGGAGGGTGCGGTAGCCCAATCGGGTAGCGGTGCGTCTTCGTCACTCGATGATGCCTCTGCTGTAGCAGCGTGACCCGTGACTAATTCTTCTTCGGGAATCCCCAAATCATCTGCTTCGGGGCGATCATCTACAGACTTTTCAGAATCCTCTCGGCGCATCTCATCGATCAGCGCCTCGACAGAGAATCCATCCAAAGCGGGCTCCAACTTTGGCGCCCCCTCCGGTTCCCGTACGACATCCTCTTTGGCGGTCAACAGCCTTCCAGCAGCCGCTTTGAATTCCTCTTTAGCATCCGCCTCAACATCGATTGTTCTCGGCGCTGGAATGGAAATTTCTTCGTAATCCTGACAGAATGGATGACCTTCGATGACTGCCGGCCTCTCAGCCCATTCCATCATTCGGCCGGCCGGAATCAAATCGCACTCTCGCAATAAAAGAGAGCGTTCCCGCTCATCCCAAGCATCCAAGTCGGCAGACATCAAAACCACATCTTCGGACGACTGAATCGAATCAAACAAATCTCGCAACATTCCGAGGAGCCTATCAAAACCATGCAATCCGGAGAGATATTCCAAACCGTCCACGACGATTACCGCTCGAGTTGCAGCCCAGAGAAAATCATCAATTTCCTTGCGAACCGACTCTAACCCCGGATTGACCGTGGCAACCTCTGTATCCGTCATTTCGGAGAGCCAGCGACAGACCGACTCGGGAAGCCTGTGCTCTTGGGCGAGCCTTTCGGGAGGGGTGCGTGAGAGAACCAAAAGTGGATGTCCGATTGCTGCGAGATGGGAGGCAACTGCAAGACTTGAATCTGGGTCGGCATCGTCGACCAAATAGGCGTATCCAACCTCCAATTCCTCACCCGGATGGTGGACCAAAACAGCCTCCAACTCGGCCGGTGCCTCCTCTACTTCCGCCTCCAAGGTGGTCTCACTTTGCTTCCATTCAGTACGCCGTTTCTGCTGCCACCAACTCGACTCTTCCGATGGGTCGACTATCCAGCCACTGACTTTCTGCCCGGTTACGAAGTCCTCTTCGTCGAGGTGAAGTCGGGCTTCAGGGTGTAATCCCGAAATGAGCGCGAGGTCGACATCAACATGGATTGAGAGACGCGAATCGGCTGCGGCGGCATCTATGCGTAGCGCGTCCAAAGCCGCTTGTCCCATCAATAGAATTTCACACTCGTGAAGCGCCAGCGAAGGTTTTCCTCGTTGCACAACGAGTTGCGATGTGGAAGGTACAGATGTCGGCCTCTCTACTCGAATGTAGCCGTCGCCGCCCTCCTTGTCGAAGTCGATTAGCAGCAGTTCTAGTACGCCCGAACCGCCTCTGCGAACCTCCCGGGTGGTACCTCGTGGAAGTTCCGCCATCCCAAATCTCCGGGGCTGTCTCCTCTCACCCCCCTCTTGAAGGGTCTGCCCCGCGTAGCGGGCAGGGTATCGATTGTGAACAATGTAAAACGAAGCCAAAACCAATTGAGAGTGGAATTAGCTGTTGATTCCGAGGAGGTGAACTATACTCGACGATAGTTCAGTTCACACTCAAAATCTGAGGCTCTGTTGCGATTTTCAAGATGTCATGGCCGCGTCGCTGCCATGACCATCCATCACTTACCCAGAAGTAGAGTTCGTTGAGTGTTTTCTCATCGACATTTGCAGCCTTCGCAATCTGTTCGATAATCGCGAGTTCTTCAGGTTTGTACTCGCCGTCACAAGCCGCCATCAATACCGAATCGCGAAGCAGAAGTCGCAATCCGTTGAGCGAGAACTGATCAAGATGCTCTTGGAGGTCAACCAGTTCGCCGACCATCGAATCGAGCCGTTCGCGCACGAACGGCTGGAACAGTAGTGACGCTATCCTCGCTTCGTAGCCGCTCATCTCTTCAGCAGTGAATTCTCCATCGCAGGTCGCCACCGCGGCCAGAATCGTAGCGTAGGACATCGCCTCTTCGTCACTGAAGTCCAATAAGGTGTCAGGAAGCATACTTCGGGTTTTTCAGCCTAGCACTTGAAACCTACTGTATGGTGGAAGAACTTTCACCACAAAAACTCAACCATTCTCGCATAGGATTGATGCCGGATGCCCCCAACCGCCAGTTATGTCCGAGCCTTCCGAGCAGAGCCTTGAGTTCTCTCGGTTGAGCCATGTCAGGTCAGCCTACAAGATGGTCGATTTCAGCCACGGTCGTACCGGCGCAAAGGCTGCCGCCTCAGCCACATTCATGGTCGCTGCTGTAGTGACATTCATCACCGCCAAAATCTCCAACGCCATTCTCACCTACGACTTCCCAAACTGGGCCCCGTTCGCCCTGTTCATCGGTTTCTGGTTTGGAGTCATGTTTTTGTGGACTTCGATTTTGAATCGAACAATTGCTCAACTCAACACAGCCGCAGTAGGGGAAGGCCACCCATGGCACCCATCGGACGAGGTTGGTGACACTTCTGTTTGGATTCAAGCCGCAGACGAATCTTGGCTGAAAATTCCAGCCAAAGCACGCATTTTTCCCCAACAAGACCCGATACTTCCCCAAATCTTGCTGAAGCGGGATGACGCAGACGGCAAAGTGCTCGCCCGCATCGATGGAATGCTAGACAAAAAATCCCAGAAATTGCTCGGCTTGGTGAACATCGCCCTCGCACTGCGCGACGCACAGGAGAGAGCCGAGGACGCGGAAGACCCCTTTGAGGCAGCCCGCGACCGTGAACAGGGGGAGTCAATTCTCGAACACCGCACTTGGGAAGCCACCGAGACAGGGAGTATGACACCAGAACCCGGGGCACTCTTGAGGCGAATGCGAAGTGATGCCTCGGACATTATCAATCGGGACGATGATGACTGATTTCGGGTTCGAGTGGTGTAAAAATTAAAGTGGTTCGGAGGCCGGCCCCAACTCATGGTGTCATGGCGTGACCGTCTTGAGACGCTAGACGAGCAGCATCAGGAGATGGTTCTAGGCTCCTCTCTTTCGCAGCGTTTCGCAGCATGGCCACTCTACGCTTGCCATCCTTCAATCGTCGGCGCTTTCTACGGCCTTCTCATCACCTGCGCTCTACTCCTGCCAATTGGTTGGAGCCACAACTGGTCGGTTCTTCCTTGGTTGACCGAGACCGCAACACGAGGAGTGACTATCATGTTCAGTTTGGCTCTTCTCGGTCACGCTTCTCTGATTATGAACAAGTTCATCCAAAGGCCTCCAGCGCCGCTCGATAAGTTCAGAATTGTCCTCTTTGCGC
>CAUZUN010000138.1:0-3991 GCA_963583115.1 Candidatus Thalassarchaeaceae archaeon | reverse complement strand
CTTTGAGTAGAGTTGCAAGACTCATCTCTGCGCCACCTGCTGGTGGGTCTAGGTCGCGCAGCGCGGCAATTATCAGCCCCGGCATGATACCCGCTAACTTCGACCACTTATCACTCCAACCACCATATCGGACACCCCCAAAACTGGCTCCGGCAGCGTGATGAAGGGAGGTGGAGTCGGGCGGCCGCATGGCTTTGACAGTTGCAGTTGTGGGGACCGGTTATTGGGGCCGCAACCATGTTCGCACACTCGCTGCACTTCGTGATGAAGGTGTAATTGCAGGATTAGTGGTTTGTGACTTGGATGAAGAGCGCGCTAAGGACCTTGCAGGCGAGTTCGGTTGCAGTTGGCAGTCAGACGCCTCCAAATTGGCGAGTGAGCACGATGTCACAGCGGCGACAATCGCTACACCTACTCCACAGCACGCAAAATTAGCCATCTCTTTGATGGAGCAAGGCGTCGATGTTCTTGTCGAGAAACCACTCGCAATGAATGTCGCTGAGGCTGAATCGGTATTGGACGCAGCACAGCGAACTGGCAGGGTGTTGATGGTCGGGCATCTGTTCCGCTATCACGCCGCGGTACGCAAGGCAGCCGAGCTGATTGCAGAAGGTACGCTCGGCCCTGTCCTTCACATAGAATCCGAGCGGCTCTCAGTTCGCGAACCCCGTCCAGACATCGGCGTAATTGCTGCACTTGGAATCCACGATATGGATATCACCTGTGATTTGATGGGTGATGTTGACCCGACCAAAATCAAGGCGATAGCACTCCCTTCTGACGAGCCGGGAATCGAAGACCACGCGGTCCTCGAACTGGAATATCCTGCCGGTGCTGGTGGAAACCCGGATGGGGTCACAGCAATTGTCACGGTGTCGTGGCGCAGCCGAATCCAAGGAAAAGTGAGGGTACTGCGAATCATCGGACGAGACGCCTCCCTCGCCATCGACTACCTCGACCACGCCGGTTTGTGGATTCACCACCATCCCGGAAACGCTCGAGGCCAACAATGGGGGGGCTTTGATGCCGCACCCCGTGAAAGAGTTGAGTTACCTCTCGGTGAGCCCAGCCTAACGGCAGAACTGCGCGCTTTCATCCTTCATTCTACTGGAGCAGATGACAGCGAGCCGATCGCATCGGGTCGAGTTGGAATCCATGGTGTTCGACTTGTTGAGGCGGCGCTGCGCGCCGCAGACGAGTGACAAAACCACTCCCTCTCGGGAGAGAGGGTTCAAGAATGCCCGACAGTTGGGCAGAACATGAATCCAGCAGCCTCCTTACTCGGGCCGCTTTACAGCCTGTACGAAGGTGCATTGGGAAGCAGCGCCGCATGGTTGCTCGGGCAGTTGACACTGGTGGCTCTTTTGGCATTGGGTTGGTGGGCTGTTTCAAATCGTAACGACATTATTTCTGGGCTTGACTTGAGGCCGCGTACTATCGGCTCTCTCGCCGTTTTGGCTCTGTTCACCGGCCTTCTTTTCATCTTCTTTGCAGACACTCTTGGCTACCCATTTGAGGGAGCGATTTTAGTGGCCGCATCCAGCACCGGACTCCTTTACTGGTGCTTTGTCACCCTTGAGGGTGAACCAGCCTGAGTTGAGTAATATGGCAAGATTCGGTGACCGACCCCCCCTTCCTGCTAATTTGGAGGGACTTTTGGCTGACGAAACAGTCAGTACAATTTTCCTGAAATCAGATTGTGTTCCTCGCGTCAAGCGAGGCCATATCACCAAACTTGAAGTGGTTGAGTTGGAGGATGATGAATGGTCTAGCGCAACAGTTCAACAACTAGCAGAAGCGCTTGAGATGGTCGTCGAGCAGCACAACGAATCGCGCAGCGATTGTTTCATTGAAATCGATAGACACGGCTGCAAAGTGATGCAGATCGGTGACCTCAGAGTCACAGCATCTTGGCCACCATTTTCAGACGGTTGGGAGATCATCGTCGTACGGCCAGTAGCCCAGCCGAGTTTGGAAGATTATGGCTTGGATGACAAATTACTCAGCCTCATCGCAGATTTGCAGAACCAAGGAACCCTCGTCAGTGGGATGCCCGGTTCAGGAAAGTCAACTCTCGCTTCAGCGATTGCCCGCTGGCTCGACCAAAAGGGAGCGGTGGTCAAGACGATGGAGAGCCCCCGAGACCTGCAACTTCCCCAAAGGGTCACCCAATACGGCCCTCTCGCTGAAAATGAGAACTCCCGCGGCTCAATGGAACTGACCGCCGACATTCTGTTTCTCGCTCGCCCCGACTTCATCGTCTTTGATGAGGTGAGAAAAACCCCTGACTTCGAAGTATTCGGGGATTGCCGACTTGCGGGACTTGGCCTACTCGGTGTCACTCATTCCGCTTCAGCGCTAGAAGCGATTCAGAGGATGATTGGGCGGGTTGAACTCGGCATTCTCGCCCAGATATTGACAACTGTGATTCATGTCGAGAAGGGAAGTGTGGGAGAAGTTCTCCAACTAGCTATGACCGTCAAAGCGCCTAAAGGGATGCAGGCAGACCTCGCTCGACCGGTGATTCAAGTGAAGCGATTCCCAGATGGCAAGGTTCTCAACGAGATTTTCTCATTCGGCGAGCAGATATGTATCGTTGAGGCTGATGGAGATGGTGCTGGAGATGAAGGGACACCAGCCCAACTGCTCGCCGCCGCCCAACTAAAAAGCAGCATTTCAGCAGACCTCGGAATTAATGTTCACCATGTCAAATTTGGCGGAGATGCACATGCAGAGATTTTCGTCGACGAGAGCGTTATCGGCGCGGTCGTAGGTCCGAGCGGCTCCACAATCAAAGAGTTGGAGAAGGAATATGGTATCAAACTCAGAGTCCAGTCGGCCCGCGAACTTCCGCGCGGGTTCAAGGCACCAGAGGACAAATTCCGCAGTTCATGGGATACCCAACTCGACCGCTCAACGGGTGGCAGAGCGTGGGAAGATTCTCGTTCTCGGCGTAAAAAGCGCAAAGGTCGCAGATGAGCCCCCATTTTTCTCTGGTAGTTTCGTAGATTACTCGGTTATCTAGCGATTAATTCCTATCCATGTTAGGCTCAAAGGTTCTTGAAGGCGGCCCGGGTCGGCACCGTTGGAGGAAGTGCAGTGCAAGGTGGAAAAACTGGCCCGGTCACCATCGTTCCCGAGCAGACCAGCGTCACAAGCGGTCCTGAAGTGCAACAGAAAATCATCGCTGCAGCACGCGCTTTAGCCTCTATTCTTCGAGGAACCCTCGGCCCACGCGGGCTCGACAAAGGGTTGTACAAGACAAACGGGGAATTCGCCGTTACATCTGACGGAGCGCGCATCCTCTCTGGACTTCTCATTAAGAATCCCGGCGCCAAGATGCTGGTATCATTAGGCCGCTCACAGGAAGCGAATGTAGGAGATGGCGTCACTTCCACTGTACTGCTCGCCGGAGCGTTGCTCGACGAGGCGGGGCGACTTCTTCGCAAAGGAGTTCACCCACTCATCGTTGTGGATGGTTACCGGGCGGCAACCAAGATAGCGGTTGAGAATCTTGAATCAATCCAATTTCCCTGCTCTATTACCGATACCGACTTGCTCTCAAGAGTAGTGGCTACGGCCTTGACCGGGAGGGCGGCTGAAGCAGAGGACGAGCGGTTCGGAGCAATGATGGTTGAGGCTTTGTCGCATGTCAGCCAAGTGGGTGACAACGGCGTCATATGTGATTCAGAAGATATCCTGTTCGATAAGTCCGGCGAAGGTGGATTGGCTGACAGTCGTTTGATTTTCGGAACACACTGGAAGCAGAGAATTCCAATGCAGAAGATGGCTGGGCTTCGAGAAAATGTATCGATTGCAATTCTAGATTGTGATATTAAACAGCGAGAGAGCAAGCGGGATACTGAAATCGAACTCACCTCCGCAGAAGAACTTGAGGCTTTCATTACGGCTCAAGAATCACTCAATGAGAAGATTGCCGAGAAACTAATCGCAACTGGGGCCGACATCTTCTGTTGCTCTGGAGAGGTTG
>CAUZUN010000137.1:0-4000 GCA_963583115.1 Candidatus Thalassarchaeaceae archaeon | reverse complement strand
ATCCCGATGCCGACGGCAATCCAGTTCGTGACCAGTGCTGCAGTCACGGTACCCTTGTCGGGGTGCATCGGATTTGCATCAGTGATTTTCTTGGCACCGTGTGTGAGGAACAGCCCAATCATCCCGAATAGGCATCCGATTCCGTAAAATAATGAGCCGATGATTCCGAGGATGCCCAGTACTAGAGCAGCCATCGCGTTGGTCGATTGGACCTGTCCGACCATCACTTGTTGACCGACTGGCGCCATGTGAGGTGATGAGATTACTTGTTGTTCTGGAACTCCATACGGAGTCTGTTGTTGAGGGATTCCTGCATTCGCCGCCTGTTGTGGTGCGCCGAACGGGTCATGCTGTTCTCCTTGCGGTGGAACGCCCAGCTGTCCTAGGGGTGGAGCACCCTGTTCTCCTTGCGGTGGGACGCCGGGCTGCATGTTAGCCGGATAGCGGAGAGTGGTTATCAACTGATTGCCATCAGTGGGAATTCTCTTCGAGCCACTTCTCGGCGTCGATGGCTGCCTCGCAGCCCATTCCCGCGGCGGTCACTGCCTGGCGATAGCGTGTGTCGACCACATCGCCAGCCGCGAATACTCCTTCAACAGATGTCATTGTGTATTCGGTTGGAACGATATACCCTGAATCGTCGGTCTCGACCTGTCCCTCAAGGAATCCAGTGTTCGGGGTGTGACCGATTGCGATGAAGGCTCCAGTGCAGGCGATTTCGTGCTCGCTACCGTCACGTGGGTCAACAAGAACTGCGCCCGAGAGGCCTTTTTCGTCGGACAGCCAGCGGGTAACAGACCTGTTGGTGAGAATCTCAATCTTCGGGTTAGCGACAGCGCGGTCGTACATCACTTGTGAAGAGCGGAAATATTCGCGTCGGTGGACAACTGTCACTTTGCTCGCAAATCGGGTTAGGAAATTTGCCTCCTCCATTGCCGAATCTCCTCCACCTACGACGATTACCTCCTCATCGCGGAAGAAGAAGCCGTCACAGGTGGCACAAGTGCTGATGCCCTTGCCCTTCTGTTCCGCTTCGCCCTCGGCGCCTAGCCAAATCGCGTCTGCTCCAGTCGAGATGATGATCGCCTCGGCTTGGAACTCTTCTCCTTCGACCCAGACCTTGAACGGCCGTTCCGAAAAGTCGACCTTCTCGACATTCTTGTCTTCGACCTCCAATCCGAATCGCTCAGCCTGCGTTCTCAGTTCGACCATCATTTCTGGACCACCGATTCCTTCAGGATATCCGGGGAAATTTTCGATGTCAGAAGTGAGCATCAACTGGCCGCCAGAGGCGTAACCTGCGAACATTAGGGGGTTGAGCATTGCTCGAGCGGCATAGAGTCCAGCGGTGTAGCCGGCGGGGCCCGAGCCGATGATGATTACGTTGTGCACACCCTCGCTCATCAAACCGCTCGGGGAGCCGGTGAGTCTTGAACCTTGAGAGCGAGTCCATTCACTCTAACATCCGAGCAACCGCTTGGATTGCGGCTCTCGCGTGTGGTTCTAGTCGAGGCCCGATGTGTTCTGGCTCGGCGCCGGGGCCGATTATCCCAAGGCCGATTGGTTTTCCAGTTTCCATCTGCAATCGAACAATTCCATCGATTACCGCATTTCCCATAGCGGCACCATGCTGCGTTTCACCCTTCTCAATGATTCCGAGCGCCGCGGCAGCGTCGATGTTCTCGCTTGCCAACAACCGCTTGAGGGCGAGCGGCGCCTCCATACTTCCGGGAACCCAGACGACTTCCGCTACTTGCAATCCGTGGACGACCGCTTCGGCGCGCGCAAACTCAAGCATCTGCTCGATTTCAGCGCGGTGAAATTCTCCACAGACGATTGCGATTCTAGCACTCACTGATTCACCCCATGAATTCGCTCAATGGTGTCCACAGTCGCAACGGTCTGGCTGTCAAACTCGATGTTGAGGTGGTCGCCCAACCCCTTGCTCGGGAGGGTGGTGCGCTCGAGAGTTTCCGGTATGAGGTGGAGCCAGAAGGTGGCCGTTTCAGCGTCGGTTTTTCCAACGGTGAGGCTGATTCCATCAATCGCTACGAACCCCTTTTCGAGGATGTATCGCAGCCATTCTTGTGGCACTTTGATTTGCAGGTCGTGAACCCCTGAATCGGCTACCAGTCCGACGATTTCACCAGTGCAAGAAATGTGTCCAGATAGGATGTGGCCGCCGACTTCTTCACCGAATTTCAGTGACCGCTCAAGGTTGAGTTTCGCTCCTTGTGTTGCACTTCCGAGCGTGGTTAGTTTGATCGTTTCTTGGATGACATCGAAGGTCAATTCGTCACCGATTACCTCGACAACAGTCAGGCAGACGCCGTCTACAGAAATCGATTCGCCGCCACTCAATCCGACTGAGAATCCAGCGGGGGTTGTTACTGAGAGTTGCATTAGGTCATCTTTCAAGGCCGAGTTTGTGATGCTGCCGACCGCCCGGATAATTCCGGTGAACATTACTGGTCATCTCCGTTTTCGTCTCGAAGTTCAAGAATTCTAGCTATAATTTTCCGAGTTCCGTCCAAGTCGTCACTCAACCCTTCAACCCGCTTCACCAAGATTTCGGACTTCCCACGCTGGGCCAGCTCTTCCTTGATCCACGCTTCTGCGTGGTCCTGGTCATATCCTAGTGCGATTACATCGGGATTCACCACATCGAGAATGTCGAACATCGATTTTGAGGGTGGGCCGCCGATGATTGCGTCATCAACCGGCTTGAGTCCCTCTACCATCCGGCGGCGCAAGTCTTGGCCGGTTACCGGCTCATGCTTCCGCTTGCGGACAGTGTCATCGTGTGCCACGACAACAGTCAGATGGTCGCCCAGCGATTTCGCCTGCTCAAGATAGTGCAGATGACCTGCGTGGAGCAGGTCAAAGACGCCAACTGCCATCACCCGAACCATTTCGCTCGCACCCGCCAATCACTCCGCTCCTAACAAACTCACGCCTACTCAAAGGCTGACAAAAGGTCCGCCCCGGTGAGGAACGGAATGTTGCGCTGCTCTCCATATGCACGCGCATCTTCGACAGATAGGGCCCCGTCGCCGTCGGTCTGCAACATTTCCGCGCCGATAGTGCAAGGCGCAACCCCGGCTAATCGGGCGATTGCCACCGCCAACTCAGTGTGCCCTTGTCGATTTTCAAAGCCGCCGGGCGCCTCGCGGCAGAGTGGAATGTGTCCCGGCGTTCGGAATTCTTCGCCGAGTGCCGTGATTGCTGTTTTCTGGTCGGCGTTGTTTGCGAGTAACTCTTGGGTCAGTTCGCCAAACCGGCGAGTGGTCAGTGAACGGTCGTGGTCGGTTATCCCGGTGTAGGTTTCCCGGTGGTTCAGTGAGAGTGTGAAGGCGGAACGGTTGTCGTACTGCAGGTCGTTTGTCACCAGCGCGCCAAGCACTGGATTATCAGCCACCAATTCGGGGTGAGTGTGGATATCTTGCAGATAAGGAAGTCCGAAAAGGTTGCCAACATCATCACCGATTGCAAGGAATAGCAGACCACCGCAATCCTGTCTGAGTTGACGCATCACGGTGGGAGTCGCGGCAGTTGCCGGCCACAATAGGTCGGTCTCCTGCTCGCGAAAAGCGGAATCGAAAACGAGAACGGGCTCTCCTCGGCTGAAAGCGGCGATGGCGTCAGCGAGTGGCGAGTCACTCATGGCGCGCCCACCGAGCACCCGTTCTCAATGCTTCGCACAGCCAAAGCAAGGCCTCAGTGCTAGAAGCGATGACTATTCATGCGATAACATACCCCCACATAGTGGGGAATACAATGCGAATTGCTCCAGTTGATGGCAGAGTAGCAGCGATACTGTTGGCATTTTTATTTGCACTCAGTGTTTTTTCAGTTCCGAGCAGTGCAAGTCAAGATAGCGAAACGAGCGCGGTTCAGTTTACTGATGTGAGCGCGAATGTCGGTCTTGCAGTCATCGACCCGGGTGCAGTCACAGATTGGGCAGCCTACGGCCCGGGTGTTTCGTGGGGTGACTACGATG
>CAUZUN010000136.1:0-4002 GCA_963583115.1 Candidatus Thalassarchaeaceae archaeon | reverse complement strand
TCCGAAGATGCAGGCCGGTTGTTTTTGTTCGTCGGTTTCACGATGTTCAATAGTCGAACTCGTCATCGCCGCCTTCGACACCGCCGCGCGTTAGAATAAACGCACCTGCGATGACTGCCACGAGCACTAGCAATCCGATTGCAATCCATGCTTGCTGAGGGATGCCATCGCCGCCAGTCTCGCCGCCGATTACCTCACCCTCACCAGGAAGTACTCCCGTGTTTGAGGCGAAGGTCAAGGCATCGGTCGAATCCGAGGCTGCAATGTTTCCTACATCGTCCACAGCAGTGACCGAGTAGTAGTAGTTGCCTGCACTCGTGTGTCGAGCCATAGTTGCCGAGGTGGTTGAGTCCACTGTGTTGTAACATGCAGAAGTACCGATTAGGTTGGTAGTGACCTGCAAGGCTGTGTGGGTGCCGGCCTGTGACCAGCAGATTGACCAGTGGTCCACATCACTAGCATCTGCAGCAGTCCACGAGAAAGCGATGTTGTCGCCATCGTGATTTGCTGTTATGTCAGATGTACCAGGTGCAGGGTCGACCTCACCGTCTGCGGTTGCTGTACCCGAGGCGACTGGTGTGCCAAAGAGGTCACTTCCGTCGCTTGCGACTTCACCGTTCTCAACGCGCACTAGGTAGTTGTAGGTGGTGCCGTGGGTTCCAGTAATTATCGTAGTCTTCTCATTCAATGGGAAGTTCGTAGCTACTCCGTCAAGTGCGTCTCCATCACTGTTGATGTAGATTACACCAAAGTCACCATCTGCTATGAGTGCCTCATTCTCAACATCCCAAGTCAAGGTCACTACAGCACCAGCGCTAAGCGCTGCTGAAAGGCCGGAGATTCCGGCTTGTGGTGCCTGTCCGAGGGTTGCTGATGCAAATACTGCATAGCGGCTCGAGGATCTTGAACCGAGTGAACCATCGTTAGACCAAGCGAGTGACACTGTGTCAGCGTCAACCTGAGTCTGTGTGGTACCAGTTAGTTCGACCCAACCGGTTGCACCCTCATACCAGAGCGAGTATCCATCTGCAGGGTCTGCGTCGATTGTGACGGTCAAATCCTCAGAGTATACATCACTAGGAGATAACTGGGCTGCGACTTCAATGTTGAATGTGCAGACTGAGTTCCATGCTGCTGGGCTCCCGGGAAGGCTCTGGTCGAGCGCATCCTCTGCATCGGTGAAGTTTGCTGCCATTGGCATCTGTCCGCCAAAGATTAGCGAGTAATCGATGTCGTAGCAGTCGCCAACATTGTCTTCGGTTGTGAATTCGTTGTAGACGGTGAACTGCACCTGTGCAGCCGCAGTCGCCATCCAGTGGTCAGTCACTGTGACGATGATTGTTGGGCTGCCGGACCATGATGGTCCCAAGTTGATTGTGCAGATGTCCATGTTCATGCAACCATCCAATTGTGGGTCTGGCATTGGAGTGGAACCGATGTATGACCAAGAATAGGTCATTGGGTCCGCTTCTCCGTCACCGTTCAAATCTGGCTGGTTCTGGTGCATGGCGCGCGCTGAGAAGGAGACTTGGCCCCCCATCACTAGTGCGCCCGATACCTCATCCATTGAGAGGTAGGCGAACGGTCCGTAGTTGATGACCTCGAAATGACCGGTCTTGCGGTCGTTTGCGGAGTTCATGTCGGTGTAGTTGCCGTTGTCGAGCTCTGTGTCCAACATCTCAATCTGCGCGCTTACCGAGTAAACACCAGGATTGAGCATGACATCTGTGCATGCCGTTCCTTCGAGGATAGCAGGCAACATCTCGCCGAGCGCCGCGTGGGCGTATGAGCCCTCAGGATTCTCTGGGTCGTCGCACTCAACTGACACATATGGTTGGCCTTGGCCTTGGTCGTCGGTTACGGTGAAGGTAACGGCCCAGTCGTAGTTTGTTGACTCGGGGTTGCTTCCACTGTGCTGAACAGTAGCGTAGAGACGGGTCATGCCTGCATCCAAGCGGCCGCCGTCTGCACGGTCTGGGCCGACTTCAACATCGAGAACTCGAACATCGTGGTAAGAGGCGAAGGTGCCAGTCAACAGGGCGTCATTGTTGCCGTTCCTGTCGTCAAGCGATTGGTTCGTCTCCTTCATTTCAGTTACAATATCCGACTCGTGAGAGCCGGGTCCGGCGCCGTAATCGGTTGAGATCTGCTCGTAGATTCTGTAGGTCTTCAACGAAGCAGAGACGGTGAAAGTACCGATACCGCTTGCGGTCGCTGCGTCTCCCTTAATCGAACCACCGAATGTGTAGGCGGTCTGGAATGTAGGTACTTGGCGAGTCTCGCCGATGTCGCTTGCATTCACGATTGTAGGTGGCTCAGAAGTTAGGTTAGCGTAGACCTCAATGTCTACTACATCACCGAAGTTAACTGTCCATGTGCAGTCGTTAATGTCGGGGCAGCCTTCGTGGTTGCCGTCGCCATCAGCGTCGAAAGTTGAGATTGTGGCGCCATCGCCGTCAACTGCCTCAAAGAGACCACCGAAGTTAACCTCCATTTCGACATTGCGTGGGTCCCAGGAATCACTCCCGTCGACAAAAGCGGTCATGGTGAACTGGTGCGGGCCTGCACCTGAGCCTCCATTCGCTTCGTCATCCCATGCTAGTTCGACAGAAATATCGTACCAGTCAATCACGGTAACATCGTATGAAATTTGATTGTTATTCAAATTCGTGTCTTGGTCACCAGCGTTAATCGAAATTGTCACGGTGAACACACCGGGTCCTGCTGGAGTCCAAGCCAAGTTTCCGCCTGCGGAATCGCGGACGAAGTAATTGCCACCGGCCAAATAATCACCAGCGGCAAGCGAAGCGTGGTCACAAGACAGCGTATCGTCACAGACGGCGCTGTCTTCGTGATCGATGATGGGAGGAGTCACTGCGACTCCATCATCCACCTCTACGGAAATTGACAACTCAGAGACATCATTATCTCCGGTGTTCTCAACAACCACTCTGAAGTTGATTTCTTCACCAACATCCAATGCGTTTCGCACATTTCCATTCATGTCAGTCGAAGATGCACGGGGCTCTAGAGCACCAACGAGTATTACCTCGTATGCAGCTCGGCCTTCTGTATCTTCGACCACTTCTTCTTTACTCAATTCAACTGGGTTAATACTGGCCAAAATGCTTGCTAGCATTAGCAAGGCCAGAACCAGACTCATCGTTTTCTTCATGTCACAGTCCTCCCACTGACGGGGTCACCCCACCTTTTCAATCTGTATTTATACTATGCGCGAGAGATTGTTAGGTTCGCCGGTTACAAACGCACAACTGAATTGGTTTTGGTGCATTCATTTTGTATCATTCAATATCACGGAGCGCCTCCGCAGGGTGCACCGAAGCAGCCTGCAAAACCGGCCAAGTTGTGGCTAAAAGTGTCAACAGATAAGCACCGAAAATGATGGCTGAAATTTGCCCCCAAGGAAGCACAAATTCTGCCCCTTCATCGCGCAGATATTTCACATACAATTGGTAGTGGAAACCGATGCCGATTACAGCCCCATTGAGGATGCCGAGAAGAGATATCCAGGTGAGTTCAACAAGGTAGCCTGCAACAACCATCTCGCGCTGGAACCCAAGGGCGCGCAGTATCCCGGTTTGGTGAGTTCTTTCAGAGACATTTCGAATGGTGATTACGCCGAGCCCAGCGATTCCCACGGCAAGCCCCAGCGCGAGGAATGCTTGAAGCAATCCGAACATCGCGTAAATGAACGATTGAATACTCAAAAACATGACATTGATTGAGAGCACGAAATAGCCCTCTTCAACCAGCGCGTATTGCAACTCTTTCGCGATCTTTTCCTCCTCTTCAATTGAAGTCCCTTCCGGCAGCGAAAACCAAATTGCATCCGGCTCAGAATCGAACCTTTCGCGCGAAAAATCCTTGTTTACATTGATTCCATGAGCAAACCAGCCACTTTCCTCCTGCAAAACCGCCGCCACGAAGACGGTATGGTTGACATAAGGGTTGAATGGGTCCTTGACGACGATCGCATCGCCG
>CAUZUN010000135.1:0-4017 GCA_963583115.1 Candidatus Thalassarchaeaceae archaeon | reverse complement strand
TGAGATGGTCAACCACGGAGTGACAGGACCCAATGTTCGAGCGGGCGGAGTGAACTACGATGTTCGCTGGGCACACCCATATTCAGTCTATGACCAACTCGACTGGGAGGTTGCAGTGGAGCGACCTTCAATCAAGGGCGCTGACAACTATGACCGCTACCGAGTCCGCGTCGAAGAGATGCGCCAAAGTGCACTGATGACTCTCGACGCCCTAGACAAGATGCCGGGCGGCGCCGAGACCCATTTCACAGAAGGCGATGAGATGATTATCTCAAAGGCTCCAGTCCGCGCACCAGAAGGCGCGACAGGCTTCCATCACTTTGAGGACAGCAGGGGCGAATCGATGTTCTACCTCGTAGGAGGGGGCGACGGGCGCGGGAAGAACCCGTACCGGTGTTCGATTAGGTCGCCGATGTTCATCACATTACCATATGCCAGCAAGTGCATGATTGGCTACAAGGTGGCCGATATTCCGTCTATCATGGGCTCGTTTGACCCTTGTATCGGAGAGACGGACAGGTGAGGTGAGAAGATGGGCGATTGGTTGAATGTACGCGGCTGGGTCGGCGACATCTCGTTTTTCGTTTCTGACAATACTGTCGGCATGAGTCGTTTTTGGGAGTACAAGTATGCCGTTGCTGGGCTGATGACTGAAGTCCTCATGGCTACAATCGTGTTTGCAACAATGATGCTCACAATGTTGGCGATTCCGTGGATTGAGCGCAAATTCATCGCTCGACTGATGGATAGGCGAGGCGCTACAACTTCACTTCGCTCTCTTTGGGTTGGAGAGGGTGGCCACCATGCTGACTGGTACGACAATGTGCCGTTCGGTCTTGGAAAACCAATTCGCTGGCTCAATAAATTCCTCAATGAGAAAGTGGGGAATGCCTCCGACATTCACAGCGTAAACCGAGTGAAAGACCGCGGTTATCACGGAATTTGGTTCCTCATTCCGGGACTGTTCCAAGCGTTTGCTGACTTCACAAAATTCGCTAGCAAAGAGTGGATAGTGCCCGCCAAGGCAGACCGCTTCATGTTCGAGGTTGCACCTTTCATCATCATCGCCTCGACTGTTATGATTTTCGCTTTCATTCCGTTCGGCCCACATATCTGGGCTGCAAACAGCGACATGTCCCTACTGTTCATGATGGCAATCTTTGGGATTGCACCGCTTGGAGTCTTTTTCGCTGGTTGGGCTTCAAACAACAAGTACACACTTTTGGGTGGCATTCGCTCTGTGGCTCAACTGACCGCTTACGAGATTCCACTGCTCATTACCGTGCTCTCTGTGGCAATTCTTTCTGGTTCTCTCAACATCCTCGAGATTGTTGACTTCCAACTCACATCGGGAACTTGGAACATCTTCCTGTTGCCACTCGGCGGGGCTCTCTTCCTCATCACGATGATTGCAGAAGTTGAGCGAATCCCATTCGACATGCCTGAGGCTGAGGCAGAACTCGTCGAAGGGTGGTGGACTGAATACGGCGGAATGCGTTGGGGACTTCTGTTCGCGGCGGAATACATGCGCTCGTATGCAGCCTGTCTGCTCTTTGCAATCTTCTTCCTCGGTGGTTGGGAGACTCCGTTTGCAGATATTTTCGGTCTGTTGGGCTCCAATCAAGACCTCATCCTTGGCGGCATCGCAATCGGGCTAATCGGATTGGCGTTCATTTTGCGAAATGTGCTGCCTGCGCTTGCGGCACCCCTCCCGATTCTCTTCCTGACAATTCTCCCCGGTCTTGTCTGGATGTTGCTCAAGGCGTGGCTTCTGTTCACGGTCTTTGTCTGGATACGGGCTTCCCTCCACCGCATCCGCACCGACCAAATACTCGAATTCGGCTGGCGATGGCTGCTCCCACTATCGATTGTAAATCTCGCCATCGCCACCTGGCTGCGCTTGTTCGTTTGGAATGGCAGCGAATGGCCGCTGGCTATTCCAGCGCTCATCACTGCGATTACCTTGGTGCTGTTCATCATTCTTGGAATTGACGAAGACAAATCACAAATTCAAGGGAGAGAGCGACCCTATTCGATTCAATCTGATTCACCAGCATCAACACGGACAGACAGGTAATGAAAGGAGAAAAAGAAAATGCCATTTCACCCACATGCACAACCGAATTTCCGCAATTTGGTCATCCACCCAATGTGGATGACCCTGAAGGCGGCGCTCAGAACGATCCCATACATCGGCTCTCACAAATGGCTCGCTGGCCACCGTGATAGCCCATCGTATCACGCTCAAGAAGCGGTGATGATTGACGAAACCACCGCCAAGAGGGTTGGTGCTGACCATCACAGCGTCGGTCAAATCTACGCCGCTGACAGAGAGACCAGTTCCGTCGTCCCTTACCTTGAGAGGCCGGTGACGGTGATGTATCCGTACGAGCGGTTGGAGGACCTTGAGCCCTGGCTTTTCGTACCGGGCAACTACAACGGCCGAATCGGCGTCATCTGGGAAACCTGCACCGCCTGCAAGGCTTGCGTCCGCGCCTGTCCAAACGGCTGCCTTCACATGACCTCCGAGAAGCGGGTGAATGTGTTGGAACTCGCTGAAGATGATGATGAGTGGCACGGTTATGGCGAAGAGTTGGAAGTCGGAGGACTCGCTGCACGGCGCAACGAAGTTGACAACTCCGAGCATGACATTTTCAACGCCCACGACGCGGTTGCACAAGAGTACGACTTTGGTTCTATTATCGACATCAGCGGAGATATGGCCACCGTTCGCTGGGATGGCGGCGAGATGGAGGAGGTTGCCTCAAGCGACCTCATCCCGGCCGAGGAGGATATCGTCTCTGGACGCATTGACATCGGTCGCTGTATGTTCTGCGGCCTTTGCATGGAAGCGTGTCCTTTCGAGTCGTTCTTCATGACCAACGAGTATGACGGTATGACCGGATATGACCGGTCGGAACTTTGGTTCGATGCAGACAGGACTCGAGTTTTGCCGGCCCTCCACCAAGAGAGGGTCGATGGTGAGTTGGCCAAGCGGGCTGAGAAGGAACAGCGCAAGCGTGCAAAAAAGGCTGAGAGGGCTGAGAAGGCAGCTAAGGCGGAGGCTTGAGAAAATGATGATTGATTTGCTAGAACATGCGGCTTTTGCTGTGTTCGCACTGTTGGCGATAGGAGGTGCTCTGGGCACTATCTATTGCAAGCGAATCGCTCACTCGATGTTCTCCCTCATCATCTGCTTCCTCGCCATTGCCGGGGTATTCCTACTGGCGGGCGCAGAATTGCTTGCAGCGATTCAGATTCTAGTCTATCTTGGCAGCGTCATGCTGGTTTACGCCTTTGGCGTAATGTTGGCCCGTCGCCAAATTCAGGAGAGTGACGCCTGATGCGTCTGCTCGCTCATATCGGTCGCGTTATGGTCGCAGGACTCCTCGTCCTGCTTCTGCCGATGATAGCCCTTCATCCGATGTGGGCTGAGAGTGGCGATACAGCCGGCTTGAACAATTTTGAGTTCGCTCGTTCACTGCTGACCGATTGGGCACTACCGGTAGTAATTCTTGGTGTTCTTCTTTCTATGGCGATGATTGGTGCATCCTATCTAATTCGTGATGAGCGAATTGAAAACCTACTTTGGGAACAGGAGGGTGAATCATGATTCCTGCAATGTATCTAGTTGGGCTTGGAGCCATTCTCTTCTGTTTGGGTCTGGTTGGAGTCTTCACCAACAAGAACGGCATCATCGTTTTGATGTGTGTTGAAATCATGTTGAACGCAGTCAATCTCAACTTTGTGGCCGGTGCGCTGCACTATGGTGATGTCACCGGCTGGGTATTTGCGGTAATCGCAATCGCAATCGCTGCGGCCGAAGTCGCAGTCGGCCTTGCAATCTTCCTCGCACTCTTCGGAGATAGGAAGACAATCGTGCTCGACGAAATCACGACGCTGAAACATTGAGGGGGAATTTTTCATGGCACTCGACAAACTACAGGAGAGGAAATTCCTCTTTCCGATTCTCGCCCTTCTAGTCGGGTTTCCTATTCTTCGCCACTACGGTGGAAT
>CAUZUN010000134.1:0-4041 GCA_963583115.1 Candidatus Thalassarchaeaceae archaeon | reverse complement strand
CAAGTACACCGATGAAAATGGTTCGATTAACGAATATCTACCAGAGGGTGAATGGCTAGTAACTGTAGACCGATTTGTTACAGGAGATACTTCCGAGGAATTCCGCGGATTGCTCAACATCAGTGCAAATTCAATACGGACTGGTTTGGTTTGGCAATCTCTTGAATCTGCTGAGGTAACTATTCACCTAGCTGAATCTAGTTCCGGTATTGACTTGGCAGGTTACGAACTTATCGCGACCAGTCGAGATGGTCTTGGAGAAGTGACCCTACCGAATACTGATGATGAAGGAAATGTCACGGCATATCTATGGCCGGGCGCTTGGACTATCTCTTTGAATAAGACAGAAGCACAACACCGCTGGATTCTCGAAGGGCAAGACCTACCATCTCTCTCGAGAGGTGAGGTTCTTCCACCGGAGAATTTCACTGTCGAACACTGGGTGACCCTCGGTGGTAACTTATTCTGGGACTTGAATGCGGATGATGCCTACAATAACAATGAAGGTATTGAAGATGCAAACATAACAGTAAACGGCGATACATTGGATGAACAACTCAACTTGACGAGCGACTACGCTGGCACTTGGTCAGTGTTCGTTCCGAGCGATGCAAATTACAGTGTATCTGCTTCAAAACTAGGCTTTTCACCTGTGTCGGATATCATCAATGTGACTGGAATTGCAAGTAACACTGACCTTGAAATGATGGCAGGAAATGTCACAATTAGCGGACTTGTCGATTATGTTCAGATGGAAGTTTGGGATGATATCAGCGGAGATGTCACCCTTGCACTAATTCCATTCACTGGTATAGAAAGAGATTCTCGAACGCCTAACAAGATTCTGGAGAACGGAAGTTGGACTGGTAGTTGGGAGGCAAATGTCGAGCCAGGTAAGTGGATCTTGGTTGCTCAAATTGTTGATGAAGGAATCATCGGGTTAACCCTCGTTGATGCTGGTGTTCACGACGGTGCTGAGGCCAACTTGACAATGAACATTGGTGGCACACTATCCTTGAGTACCTCTTGGGTCGACTTCGAGGGTGCAACGCACGACCTTTCAGAGACCACCATATCCGGTGCTGAGATGTTGGCCATACCTGAAATTGTTGTTGATGCCGGTTACGGTGTCAAGTACAATGTGACTGTTGACAGTAATGGAAATATCGAGTTCCTCTTGCCGGCTGGTGAGATATATCTCGAGAGTGATTTCCAAACTTCTGAGCGTGGTATGACGATGGACTACAGTTCGGGCTTGTCGGCGTCAATCGCAAGTCAGCAAGAGGCGCCGGACGCTATACTGCGCTTCAACCGACGAATCGAACACAGCATCAGCTTCGATGTCATTTCAGCAACAAACTCTACTCAGACCGACGAATCTTACAGCGAGGTGGATGCGGTTAAACTAAACAACACACACTACAAGGTAATCGAATACTCAATTACCCTCAATTACACTGGTAATGAAGCGTATGACGAGTTCACAAGCGAAGTCGTATTTGCTGCAGAGGATGTCGCAGGATGGTCGATTGAATTCTTCAATGGCACAGTCAACGGAACTGAACAATGGGATGAGAGTAACGAGCTGACTATGGGATTGGATGGTGGGTTACAGGGCGAACTTCGAGTTCGCGTAACACCTGCCGAAATTGATTCTGCCCGTTCAATCCAAGGAGGTCACATTATCAAGTTGAGATTAGTTCATGGTGGAGGCGAGTTTTCTGAACATGCAGTGACTATTCACATCCCTCAGACATACGCTGCAAATGTGACCGTTGCACCGACCGGCACTTTGGGAGTGTTCCCTGGTGAAGAGGAAAGAGTTGAGTTCAAGATTGTCAACGAAGGAAATGGACAGGACATGCTCGCATTCGAGATTGACAGAACCCAACTCCCGACCAACTGGAGCGCCACTGGCCCTAGCGAATCACCATGGACTGCAGGTGAGAATCGAACCTACTCGTTCACGATATTTGCGCCAGCAGATGCTGGCGATGAGCCATTCACGCTGTTCTTGAATATCACTAGTGAAGATGGAACTGAGTATGAACAGGTCCCAGTCATCATTCAAGCGGCTAGACCCCTGCTCACTTTCGTGAAGGATGATACTGGCACACTCGATGGGTCAGACGCAGTCGCAGACAAGAGGAACGCATTCATTGTTCGAATCAGGAACGATGGCTTAGTTGATGCTACAAACATTCGAGTGAGTGTTTCTTTGGATGAGTACAACATCTCTGAATCCTCCGAAACGCAGACAGTTCCTGCTGGAGAGGCAGTGGAATACATTGTCTATCTGAATCTAGAAGAGGTTGCAATCGGTAAGAGGACATTCACTTTCGCTATCTCAAGCGATATGGGTCTCGACCTCGATAGTAACTCCCAAACCGAAATGACAAGTTCGATCAAGGTTGCTACTCCGGCGCCAGATTCAGTCAATGTCTGGGTGCCACTATTGCTGATAGCAGGCTTTGTGGTAATCTTCCTATCATACCGGAAGATTCGTGAAGGACTAACCAGTAAGATTCCGTTCTGATCCACTTTTGGATTAGGACAGTTCCGCCCACAGATGGGGTTTAGCGATAGCGCTCGAGCGGAATGTGGTCTAGCGAAAGCGTTCTCTTAGTTCGACTAGCCACCTAACTATCGGATTGAATCAAGCCAATATGACCTGCGTATAGAAATGTTGAGCGCCCTCATTCATCTGCTCACCAAAGAAGAGCAATCATGAACCCGCACTTACCCAAGGGTAAGTGGGGAGAACTATGATTCCGGGTTTGGAAGGCGTCGAGTATCTACCCGAACCAGAAGACCCGCGCATGCTGAGTACGATTGACCCCGGTGCGGAGGGTTACCCAGCGGAGGCCTACGGCCTATCTCCCGAATTGGACCCCGGTGGGTGGAAGGAGGCAGACGCCGCTAAACCGATGAAGTCGCCTTTGGACCTGCCATGGGGGTTGTGGATTCTTTTGATTATCATCGTCGGGATGTTGATTACTTACAGCACTCTTGTCACATTCATTGAGGACTTCATACCCAACTCAGAGTGGGCGTACGAGAGTACCCAAATCAGGGAGTTGAACGAGGCAGGCCTTGATGGCTCGGGAGTTCGGGTCTGTATCGTTGACACAGGAGTTGACATCAGCCATCCCGATTTAGCGGGAGTCAACCTAGTCGGGTTCAAAGATTTCATTGATGGAACAACTGGAGTTCCACACGACAATGACAACAAACAGTCACATGGGACGATGATGGTAGGTATTTTAGCTGCAAATGGCAGTTTCCGTGGGGCAGCACCGGGAATTCAACTGATCGTTGCTGCTGCCCTTGATTCAGAGGGTAGTTCAGGTTCTGAGGCGGCTGTGTCAGATGCCATTGAATGGTGTTGGGTCGAGATGGGCGCTGACATCATCAGTCTAAGTTTAGGTGGGAAACCCGACTTGATATCTACATTTGGTAGCAGCACAGAATTAGCAGTCAACAGTGCACTGGACAACGGTGTCTTCGTTGTTGCTGCTGCAGGCAATCACGGTGGGGCTGGCCAAGACTACCCCGATGTAACGGTGCCCGCCAATGTCGATGGGGTCATTGCGGTCGGCGCTATTCAGCGGAATGGAACTCTATGGTCGGACAGTAGTGCAGGTTCAGCGACTAACCATGACGGCTCCCTCCGTATCTGGCCGAATCAAAAACCAGAGGTAGTCGCTCCGGGTGTTCAGATTCACTCAACCTTCGTATCCGAAGAGATTGGGGCCACTTGGTCTCGAAGTGATGGGACGAGTGATTCAACCGTCTTTGTCACTGGCGCTCTCGCCTTGATTCTTGAGAGATACAAAGGAAATCCAAATCTTGAGCAACTGCAAGAGGGCGATAGAGGGCCAATCGAACTTGTGAAGTCGGCTCTTGCCGAATCGTGTGAGGCAAGCTCCTTCCAAGAATCGGGCTCACATCACATGCGTTACGGATACGGCCGATTGAATGCAAATGAGTGGTCAAACCAAGTGGGAATCCGGCTGGCCGAGTGATATTATTTCGATTTAA
>CAUZUN010000133.1:0-4047 GCA_963583115.1 Candidatus Thalassarchaeaceae archaeon | reverse complement strand
CTCAGTAGTCTCCTCTGCATCTATTGTGAAACTACTGACGACGCCGAGTGCCATGCCTTCGGGTGCACAGAGCCTCACCTCTCCCCGGAAGTAGGGGCAGGATTTGCAGACATCAAGTGATTCAAGAGGCAATCGAGGGAAATTTGCCTCGTCATGGCGCTCTGCGGCTTCGACTTTGGCGAGTTTGGTAAGAAGTGCTTCAAAATCAGATTCCATCTCTTCGAGTTCTTCATCTGTCCAACTGATGAGGCGACCTGTGGCAGCGCTGAGAATTGCTGGTGGGAGGACCTTCCGGGCAGCCATCCCTTCACGGCCGCGCATTTCCTCCTGTCTAACGAGGCAGCGGTGGTAGAGGAAGAGTTGCATTCTGTACTTGGAGAGCAGTTGACTTTCTGCGAATGTTCGCAAGGTTTCATCATCTGGATCTGAGGGCATCTCGAAAATCGTGTTTTCCAACTCATCCGGAGGGTTGAGAATTCTTAGGCAGCCGTTGGTCTTGAGGTCGATTGCGCGAATTGTGGAACTGCTGCCTTCTCCTTGCTGACAGAGAACCAAGTCTGCTATGCCGTCAAATTCGATGATGACTTTCTCGATGTTTTGAACCGTATGCGGGCCGTGTGGAGTCCATCTTTGGTCTAGTAAACCACCGACTCTAGAAGCCATCTGAATGAGGAATGGCCATTCTGTCCGCAACCCTTCGACCGTCAGTCCATCGCACTCCTCGCCCTTCACCATGCGACCGAATCGCCCTTCCATCACCCGCTCAGCCATTCGAGTCAGCATCTGTTTTGTGAGGTCTGAATCTACTTCAACGGGTAGAAGTTCCTCACACACTTGGTCGAGCAGTCCTTCATCCAACATCAAATCACTTGTCTGGACACACCACTGGTCGGGTAGCGGTGCTGAAGGACCTGAATCACCAGCGCCTGGGTTTGGCAATCCAAGTTCAACCAATCTGTGAAATAGCGAGCCCAGTTCATTGGCTTCGGGTCGGCGACCTGAGCCAGTAGGGGATGTGGCGGCTGAAGAATCGGTGCCGGCGGCATCCGGCGAACCATTAGATGAAATTGCCAACAACGGGAGTGAAATAGGCTCCCCACTGAGCCCGATGTAGCGGGATAGATAGTGCCGACGAAGGCAGGATGATGCTGAGTCGAGCAGGTGCGGGGCTAGGCGCATTCGACTTACTCTAATTGGCACTGTTTGTCGAGAAGTTGGCCCGGTTGGTTCCAATCTCGAACTATCCTGCAGTCGCTGGAAGTTGACAAGAGGAGAGCGAATTTGCCGCTCGGCCAACAGGCTGTTGGGGTGGTGGTAAATCGGTAGAGAAGTCAACAGCCCGGGCGCAAGTTGAGCGTCTTGCAGCAACTCGGAGGGTGAAAGTGAGATAGAGCCTTTTCCTCTGAAAGGGAGTGGGACGGCATGATTCTCATCGTCTTCTAGCAACCATGGTGCATCCAGCAAGCCATCTCGGCGCGCTGCTTGGCGCATCGCCTCCAACCACATCCAGCCAAACCGCGGGGCTGGCTTTTGGCGCCAGGGAATATCGAAACTGTCACCTTCGGCTGAAATCGAAGTGTTCTCTGGCGCGCCTGCGAGAATCAGCAAATCCTTCACACGCGTGCAGGCGACATAGAGTAGCCTGCGTGCTTCGGCCTGAACTTGAGAGGTCAGAACCTCCTTTGACAATCGCCAACTGGCTGAATCGATATCTTCTCTGCTCTTCCACGGATGAATCCGAGCGCTCAGAATTTCTCCGGTTACGAGTGTATGCTCTCTCAGTGATTGGCCGAGATTGCTCTGGTTCTCCGAGAACATTCCTGTGACTACCACCACCTTCGACTGCAATCCCTTGGAGCCGTGAATGGTCATCACTCGGACTGCATTTGACGGAGGCATCGCCTCGCCTTCCAACAATCGGCCAGATACCTTGCTTAGGTGCCTCAATCGGTCTGAGAGAAGAACCGCATCACCGCCAGCCTCAGCCGTCTGTTGACGAACAAAAGCGAGGAACTGCTCGGCATACTGCCTGTCAACCGGACTGGGATAGGCGAGCAGTAGGTCGGAGTGGTCGAGAGTCTCATCGAGCAATTTGAGAAGGCGATTAGAATCTGCCAATCGGCGCCAGCGAGAGAAGAGTTCTCTCTGCTTTTCTAGAACAGCATGACTCTCAAGCCGTGCTATGAGGTCTGACGGACCAGAATCATCCGCGAGATAAGCTTCCAAAGTCGCATCGTCAAAACCGACTAGTGGTGTCCGTGCAAGCGCTGCGGCTCGGCTTACATCGTTTGGCCGAGCCACCGAATTAACCAATGCGAGTAGGGACTGGACGACCGGCTGTTCCAACAACCCACCCTCTTGGTCGGCGATTGCGGGAACTCCGAGTGAATCGAGTCGTCGAATCAAATCCGGCATATGGGTTCTGGAGGGCATCAGTACCATGATGTCCCGAGGTTCAACCGCTTCGAGCGCCTCGACTGGACACGGTTCAACTGCCGTTTCAGCATCGGATTGGCCATCCACCGACATCTCACCATCGGACTGGTCATCCACCTCAGATTCTATTTCATCTCCACTCAAATTCTCAGCGGCCGCTGGAAGAACTTGAGTCGCTGAACCGTCGAGGAGAGCCCGGATTCGAGCCGCAATCATTTCGTTTTCGAGGTGAACTGATTTTGCTGCGCTGCCCAACTCAAATGGGTCGAGAGGGAGTGTCAGGTCCGGAGAGGGGTCCCGCGCCCCGCCTCGGCTCACCGGAAGGAGCCATTCCAATCGCCCAGCGGACTCACTTCGGTCCGCCCTCAACCCTTTAGCGCGCGCATACCAGTCACCGGGGAACAGATGATGTCGGTGGTCGAAAAGGTCCTCCCACCACTCATTCATGGTCGCCAGCAAGTCACCACAGGTACGGTAGTTGGTGACTAGGTCAACATGCCCCTCTGCTCGTCTAACTACATCGACATGGTCGAGCCGGCGACCGTCGTCCGCTCGGTCATATTGTTTCCAAGCCTCCTCTGGAATTGGGCGGTGGTTGACATATTCAAGACCGGTGACGAAACTTGTTACTTCGACCAATCGAGGGTCACGCGCTGCATCTCGCCGCCTCAGGGCTGGAGCCATCAAAAGACGAGCCTCATTTTGATATTCCATCTCATTAATTGCTCTCAAATGAACTGTGTAACGAGACATGCCCGAGACGAGTGCCTGTCTAAATCCGTAGATGCTCTGCTTCTGGTCACCAACCCAACAGACGGTCGGTTGCCACGGTGAATTGGGTGTATCGGGGTCTTCCTGCTTTCGGGCTCGAGTTCCCCAAAGTCTGCTCAATAACCTCCACTGCTGGTTCGAGTTGTCTTGTGCCTCATCTATAATGAAGGCTCGGAATCGGCGGCGAATGTCCTTCAATACCTCAATTCGCCGCTTCAAATCCTCTTCCACTTTGGACATCGGCCAATCCCGGAATTGCTCGGTTATCTCTCGCCTCTTGACATCATTCTCCTCAACGGTGATGAAGGCTGACTCAACGATTGTAATCGCCGAATCGAGATGAGAATCGGTCCATGGGTGCTGCTCATCAATTCCTTCGAGTGCTTGAACGACCTCTGGTGGGTACCAACGACGGCAGATTCTGGGGCAACGGGCGAGTAGCAATTCTTCGGCTAGTCTGACGACATCGTCGTGGTCGTGGAGCCCCTCTTGCAACTTCAGTTCAGCGAGAACATCTGCGGCAGCGGCTTGGACAGTCAGTAAATCGCCGAGAATTCTCGCATCGGTGTCAGCACTCAGGGCCAAATCAACCGGCTCAGCGTACGCAGGGAACGGGTCGGAAAGTCGGCGAGGTCGAATACTGGCAGGTGAGTGCGGCGGTTCACAACGAGGGTCGAGCAGGTCTGCAATTACCGCACATGAACGCATACGCATTCCGAGGATACTGCCGAGTAATGCTCGGCCCTCCACCATCGCCGCATCCATTCTCTCTTTGACGGCGGCGCGCTTGTCGGCATCCTTGATTCTGCCAAGCGGATTCATTCCAGAATCCCAACCGTC
>CAUZUN010000132.1:0-4054 GCA_963583115.1 Candidatus Thalassarchaeaceae archaeon | reverse complement strand
TCTACACTTTGGCGGTCTCTCTTGACCCGAGTGACCTTGGCGACCAGTCGCTGTCCTTGGCGCACATGGCTTCGAATATTCTTGACCCAGCCAGCGGCAATTTCACCGACGAAGATGAAGCCTTCCTTGCCACCATACTTGTCGAGGCTCGCATACGCCCCGTTCTGCTTGATGTTGGTAATTACACAAACAACTAGTTCGCCCTCTTGGGGCCAATCACCAGAATTTTTTGCCATCTGTCATTCACACCGCGTTCACTCGAGCGTCTCAATAGGCGCGGCGGAGATTAACTTCGCCTTGCCACCTGCTGGCTGAGCCAGAGTGGCGCCACAGACATTGCACGAGATTCGGGTGCAGGCACGGTCAAAGATGATCTGTTCGCTGCCGCAATCACGGCATTGTACGCGTAGGAAATTACTGTCAGTCATATTTTCAACCTCATTTGTCGACGAGTTCGAATTTCTTCGCTCGCTTGCACTTGGGGGCGTGAGCCTTTCCAGTTTCTGTGCAGCGGTAAATGATATTCACTCGCTTGGTCGGCTTCTCTCGACCTTCAGGCTTAGGACGGGGGAATCCACGGTAACCGGCGGTTACTCTGCGGAATCGACGCTGACCCCACTTGAGCTCACTCGCTCGACGCTTCTTGACCCGCTCGACGGTATGCATTGTGTGCTTACCAGCGGATGGGCTGTAGCGCTTGACTTGGCGGGGACGCTTTACCATGCACATTCCTCCATCGCCCTATGGGCGAGTCGCCCACCGACGGTCCCTATATGAATGGGTCGGCTGAAGGGTGATGTGAAATCGCACGACGCAGCGCATGAAATCACTCAATTATTGACTTTTTCGAGAGGTCAATCTCGCACCAATTTAGATGAAATTTAGCCACCCCTCATCGCCCTTGAACACAGTGAAGTTTCATGGCCTAAGTCCGATTCGGTTGAGTCGATTGAGATGGGTCCTGAGCAAGATTTGCTGCTTCACTTCTGGTTGCCACTCGCCGCAACCCCGCTTGCACTCGCCTTGATGATTGCAAAAGATTCACCTCGTAGATGGGCTGGCCGGCTTCTCGGAATTGCCATTTTCGTCGCCTTAGTCATGCAACCAAATGCCCTTGCAACTTCACTCGAAGGATGGAGTCTAAACCTTATTTTTTCAATTTTCGGACCGACCCTACTCGCTGGTGCGGGTATCCTAATCGCCCTCTTCTCTGGCCCAATTCCGGTTGCTCCCCTCCCGCGCGACCTGCGGCCTGTCGGTCTAGTCATGATTCTGCTTTCAGTCGGTTGGTTCATGTTCATGCTCTTTGAGAATCGACCGTTTCTCGACGGCCTCGAAAATCCATGGTGGCGTCACCTCGTCACAAGCCTACTCACAACTTCGGTTATCGTCAGCGGCTTCGCCGCCGCCTTCGCCTATGTGATGGGCGATGAGCGGCTTCGAGAGAGTACCATCATGGCGGCGTCATCTCTCTCCGCCTTCGGAATTCTCATCTACCTACTCGCTGAAGGTACCGTGTCTGACGACCCGGTCTTTTGGAGGTCAGCATCGTGGGGTGTTCTCGGCGATTTGGCAGGCCTACTGGTTGGTGGATTCGCAGCCCTCGGCCTGTTCATCATGCTCGTTTGGATAGGTGAGAAAAACCAGCCGATTCCAGGGCCGGTCGAACCTCTATCAGAGGAAGAACGGGCAAGAGTGAACGAAATTCTCCAGAAGCATGTGCCAGAGGAGGTGTCGAAATGAACAGCGATGGCGACGCACGGCGAGACTGGCGAACCCTCTCGTTGGTCGTCTTGGGGCTGCTGGTTCTCATCGTTTTGGCGAATCTCCGTTTGGAGGTGCGCGGCGAGGTCACGGATGTCGGCATTTGGTCGCGGTTTGTCCATGCTGCACTCATCAGTTTCACAGTAGTCAGCGGCGGAATTTTCCTCGCAACAATGGCCCTTTCACACAAACACGCGCGGCTGGTCGAGCAAGCCTTGGGTACCCTTTTGGCAACAGTGGTTGGAGCCTTTTTGTTTGGGCTGGCGGTTGACTCCGGGCTCACCACGACTGGGGCGGCGATTGACGTCTGGTCGCAATTCGCGCTGGGCGCCCTTCGTATCCTGATTTTGCAAGCAGCCGGGTGGTTGTCAATCGCCTTCATTTTCGGAATTCTGTTGGTGCTGGTCACCGGTCGGGAGAGTAGCCCTGACCCGTTGTTGACACTTGAGTCTACGGAGTTTGAAATTATTTCAGTTGACACAGAGAGCCGCGCTGACTCCGAGGAATAAGAGGAAATGGCTCAACCGCTGAAGATTGAACCCTCCGAAACAAATACCCAAGCAACCAAAGAAATAGTGGAGTAATGGGCGCTACCCCCTTTGTCCACCTACGGTGAGGGAATGAGAAGCCTCATAATGGGAGGGCCGGTCGCCGGGCTGCCTTAGGCAGTGGTGAGTGTATGAGTAAGGGTACTCCAAGCATGGGTAAGCGCCAGAAAAGCACCCACATTCGATGCCGCCGATGTGGCAAACACTCCTATCACAAGCAGAAGCACAAGTGCGCTTCGTGCAACTATGGTGTGAGCGCCCGTCGTCGTGGATTCGGCTGGGCCAAGAAGAATCGTCGTCCTAAATCATGAATCTTCAAATTGTCGAAATAATCCTTCGACGACTACTGACTGCCTACGCAGCCTAGTCGATTTCTCAAGGAGAAATCTTCCACATTAGCGACGGACTCATATCGATGTTAAGCAACGCTACAACCCTCTGAGGAGGGTTGTGTTTAGTCCTCATTGTGAAGCTCAATGCTTCCAACTTCGACCGTCTCGCCATTGCCATTATCGTTCTTCGCAGCATCACTTCGGCGCTGCTCCAATTCAAGCAGATATTCTTCATCGACATCTCCAGTACAGTATTCACCTGTGAAGCATGAACAATCGAATTCGGTAATTTCCTCGTTGCACTCGGTGCATGCTGCAATCAAATCCTCAAGGTCCTGATAGAGCAGGAAGTCAGCCCCAATCTGTTCACTAATCTCATCGATTGTCCTGTCGTGTGCGACATATTCGTAACGAGCAGGCATGTCAATTCCATACACATTCGGGTGCAAAAGCGGAGGAGCTGACGAGGCGAAGTAGACCGTCTTGGCGCCCGCTTCTCTGGCCAGTTCGACAATCTTCCTTGAGGTGTTTCCCCTCACTATAGAATCATCAACTAAGAGGACATTCTTGCCTTCAAATTCCTTGGGAAGCGGATTCAACTTCTTGCGAACCGAGTCCTTTCGCTGCGCCTGTCCTGGCATGATGAATGTGCGACCAACATACCTGTTCTTGACGAACCCTTCGCGAAATGGAATCCCAAGAGTTTCTGCCATCTGCATCGCCGCAATCCGGCCGCTGTCAGGCACACACATCACCACATCGATGTCGTGGTCCGGCCGCATCCGCTCCAACTTTTGCGCCAGTTTGTCGCCCATGTTGCAGCGCGCCTGATGAACCGAAATCCCGTCTATTACTGAATCGGGCCTTGAGAAATAGACATACTCGAAAATGCACGGATTGAACTTCGGACTTGGATGGCACTGGTAGGTGTATAACTCGCCGGTCGG
Source organism: Candidatus Thalassarchaeaceae archaeon (assembly GCA_963583115.1). Taxonomy (GTDB): domain Archaea; phylum Thermoplasmatota; class Poseidoniia; order Poseidoniales; family Thalassarchaeaceae; genus MGIIb-Q1. The sequence continues at coordinate 463 of CAUZUN010000132.1, read as the reverse complement.
TGAGATGAAAATGCATTCGCCCGGCTCGACATCTCTTTCGATTTCAAAGCCAAGAGTATCCAAAGCCACACTCTCAGAGGCGACCGCCCACTCTGTCCCCTGCTCTGTCTCACGCTTCCCGAAAACGAGTGGTCTAATCCCGTGCGGGTCGCGGAATGCGAACAGCCCGTAGCCAGTAATCATGCCAACGATTGCATACCCGCCACTAATTCGGTAGTGAACTTCGTGAACTGCCCGGAATATCTGCTCAACATTGAGGTAGAGCCCATCTTGGATGCGCAACTGTTTCTTCCCGAGTTTTTGGAGTTCGTGTGCGAGCACATTCAGGAGGACCTCGGAATCGGAGGAGGTATTGACATGGCGAAGGTCATCGAGATAGAGTTGGGTCGCTTGTTGTTCGGCGTTTACCAGATTCCCATTGTGAGCGATTGTCAGCCCGTATGGCGAATTCACGTAGAGTGGT
>CAUZUN010000131.1:0-4065 GCA_963583115.1 Candidatus Thalassarchaeaceae archaeon | reverse complement strand
CGCTGAAGTCTATACTGCCACTTGGTGTGAGAACTGTGTCGATGCGGAAGATGGGTTGGATGCAGCAGCTATCAACAACGATGAATCTACAGTCCAACTAGCGTATCACCGTGAAATCAATGAGGATGAAGACCCGTTTGGTACACTTGAGGGTGACCAGCGTTGGGAGGCTCGGTATGGTCCAATTTCGGCTGCTACGGTTGGATTGAAGCGCGCTCCTCCAACGATTATCCTGAATGGTGAGATGATGCACGCTGGTACTGGAAATGCGGAGGGCTCTGCTCTAGAACCACTCTATGCGGCTTCTCTTGCGAGTGATACCGAATTTGGAAATGCTGCTGGCACTTCTTCACTTTCATGGGCGAGTGAAGATGGGCTGATTGGGGTGGTAAATTGGTCACTAGAATTGGATGACAAGCAAGGCCGTTTGGTCGAATCACTACTGTTCGTCGTTGAGGACTCGGCGATATTCGAGCAAGGTTCCAATGGCATCGGTGACTATCGTCATGTCATCCGTGCAGTTCACACTCTTACCGGAGACTCGGGGGAGATTGCGCTCACACTTCCTAATGCGTGGGATGGGGAAGACCTCTCACTGGTGCTACTCCATCAGTGGTATGCGCCGGCCGGGCAGGATGAGCCGGTTGAGGAAGAGCCCAAGGGGATTCCAGCGGCGGGTGCAGTCAGTTTGGCAGTGATGTCGATGGCTGCCGCTAGTCTACTCGGTCGTTCAAAGGCCCGAAGGCCTTGATGGCGTCTCAAATCCTGTTCAGGATTCAGGGTCTTCAATGATTCTTCGAGTCTGCTTGAGTCTTGCGTTTACACCGCCGACAGTGAGTAGGAAGGCGTCTTCTGCGATTGCACGCTTAGTCACCTCGCTGATACTCAACTCGGAGAGCGCCACTGTGGCAATCATTGCCATCAGCATGTCTGCGTTCTCACCGCTGAGCGGTCCCTGTCCATCCTTATCGAGTTCTTTTCGCTTCTCTTCGACCCAGTCGAGGAACTGCTGTGCACCCTCGATACCTTGGGTGTGAATCCAAACTCGGAGTCTTTCGGACCAAGCCTCAAGCGCTCTTTTTCGCATTGTGGTTCGGTCTCTGATGATTTTCATGCCCGTCAAGCCGTGCAAAGAGGCTAGGTCGAGCCTCTTTCGGATAATTTTCTTGGCCGTGATGCAGTCATTCTCTTCGATGCCATTCGCTCGTGCGTCCATCTTCCAGATTCGATACGGTATTGTGCCGATGTCTGAGAGAACCATCATCGTGGCAATCGCTGAGCATCGGATGACATAGGTGGCATTCTTATCCACCTGGTGCATGAATCGCATCTGATTCCCTGGCTTTGGGCCGAGGTCTTTTGGCGAGAGCGTGATGCTATTGTTGTTGGTAAAACCAGTCTCCAATAGCGCCTTCGCGGCTTCTCTGGTGTGGGTTGAATCGGTCAACCGTGCGATTTCCCTCAACACTTCTTTGGCTCGTTGGTTCTTGGCCGCGTGCGCTCTAATGGAGGTTCGGCTGAGGTTGCCTTTGCCTACCTTGAGCGCTTCTTTTCTGTCAATCACGCTGCCAAGCTTGTTGCCACCAACATCGTTTCTCAGTGCTGTGTTGTGGGCGCCTTCACCAACTCTTCCTTGCGGGTGGGTGGTGTCAATGGCCTTGTCCTCTTGGACTAGACCGCATTCGTTGCAGACGAGTTCTCCTCGAACCTCGTCCTCTTCCAAATCTCTACTACCGCATTCAGTACATTTTCCTCTGTTTACTACAGTCATTTTTTTCATCTCCTTTCGCATTTGTCCCGTCGATTGCACTATTGGTGAGCGATCGTTTATCAGTCTCTTGTTCTATCGATTGAATGTTAGTTAGTTGTTGTAAATCGCTGAACGGTTGTCCGATAATCTTTGTTTGTCGCCTCTAAGTGCTATCTTTCCCGGTTCTAACAGGCCTTGCACCTCTCCCCTCTTAAAGGTGACGGCCCCCGAACAAGAACGGTTCTTATTCCCAAACTCGCTTTTTATGTCGGCTGGTGAGGGTAACTCACTATGTCAACTCAAGTCAGTATAGTGTTGGAGTGGGGGTTCTTGAACACTTGCACGGAATTGGCCTTTTTGCCGAGTCGGATTGGCCGAGCCGTTGGTCTATTGAGGTTGGTGAATGAGGTGCGGAAGCGCCACATCAACATGGTTCAAAATCAGCCATTTAATCCGGCCTCGAGCGGTGACGATTGCTCACCTTCAAGAACCGTGACCGTCCGTCGACGGTGGTACGGGGGCTGGGATGATGGCAGATTTGGAGCAGGACAACACTGAACCTCATTCCATTACGATGGAGCAGGTGCCAAAAGGTGGTACTCCAGAGTGGCTAACCTCTCATTTTGAATCTCAATCGAAGGATCCGCGCTCCCGTGCGCAGGGAGGTCTATCTCGTCTGCTCATTATCCATCCAACCGAGGCTTCTCGCCGAGAAGTCATCTCAAGACTTTCGGGCATCTCATCGACTCCGAATGGCGAATCTGGTTTGGGAATATCTTCTGGAACTCTTGACGACGGTGATTCTCCATCTTCTGGACCAGCGCCAATTGACAGGAGTCAGCACCACACGATTGACAGCCTAGTCCGCTCGCTTCATGCCGAATTACGACAACCTCGTCTGCTGCCCACCGGCGGAGTGTTTCGTCTTCTGCTTCACAACGCCTGCGAGGAAGCTGCCAAAAATCTCCGATTTCCGCTTATCCATCCACTTCCAAGCCATGAGTGGGGGCGTGGGAAGACCCGTGACTTGACGGGGTTACACCAGATGTTGTGCGAGGAGGAGTATGGCGACTGGGTCGGCCCCGGGCTCGATTCATTTGGCCAAATTCTTAACTATCTCGGCGGAGAATTGGGTGGGATTCACCCCGACCTACAACTCAGGACCGTTGTCAAAATCCTCAAAAACAGGCATTCAAGTGATATTCCATTCGGATTAATCCCGATAGACGGCATTGTGATGCTCGACCATCCACCGACGCTTTCACCACTGCGAAGGAGGCTCCTATTGTCGCTGACGAAGTTCCGCCCACTCCATGTTTTGGCCAACTCAGGCAGCCACAGACTTGGGATTCACGGCTTTGTTCCCAATGACATATCACCCGCGCGCTCGCGAGGCGACCTACCGAACTGGCTCCCCCTCCACGATGTCTGGAAGCCTCCCAAAGAGGGGCCTGAAGACTCGGCTACCCGACTGTTGGTTCCTCGAATTGAGCGTTCTATCGAGGCGACTCACTCTCTTTTGGAAGAGGCATTGAATGGTGAGTCGCCGATAAATTCAGTCCTATTAGTAGACCCAAAGGCGAATAATAATCGACAGAATTGGGCTAGAGTTCTCGACTCATTGGGGTTCCCTCTGCCATCGCCTGCCCGACCACTATGTGAGAGCCCAGGAGTTCACTGGTTGCTGGAGCTTGTGGGGCTCGCTCACCATGAGAATGCTTGGTCACTGGCGCAGTTGCGCGCACTTGCAGTACAACGAACGCTTGAGTTTCAAAGCGGTTGGTTGGCCTCATCTCAACACCCTTGTGAAGCCGATTGGAGACCGATTCCAGATGTATCCGTTCTCGAAGAAGTATCGCGCGGTTTCCATGTCCTCGGCGGCCGGGGGGCCTTGGGTCGGTGGCTTCGCTCATTGGCTCGCAAACCACTTTGGAGCGGTTACGAGGATGAAGCGAAGTTAGGCCGCCGCCATGAACAGACACAATGGTGGCTGCTCTGCCTAGCGAGTAAACTCACACCACTACTCTCAGCCCATGATAAGGCGATTTTGGCCTCCGAAGGGGTCAGAATCGGTTGTCACAGCGGCGAGCTGTTACCTCTTCCCGAACCAGCAAATTCAGGAGATGGCTGGTTCGCCGAATTCGCCGGAAGTCTGCGATGGGAGCGTTGGACCAATTCGTTGGACGGCGAACAGCATGAAACGCTCGCTGGGCTGCAATTACTCTTCGATGCACATAGCAGATTGAGGCAATCTCAAACTCTTCTTGGACAGATTCCAAACAATGGTGGAGTCGAGTGGGTTGAGGACTTGCAAG
>CAUZUN010000130.1:0-4087 GCA_963583115.1 Candidatus Thalassarchaeaceae archaeon | reverse complement strand
TGGCTGGAGGCCGGGCCTCCGGCTGAGCTGGCGGAGGTGGTGCCACGGTAGGTGAGCCGAGAACTGTGAGCGGGCTGATTGAGCCACCTTTTGCCTCCTCGATCGCCTTGGAGAGTTCGACCGAAAGGGTGAGCAGTTGTGTCTTCGATGCAGCCGGGTTAGCCACCCACGAACTGAAAGTCGCGAGGTAGTGGTCGAGCAGTGGAAGTCCGCCGATTAGATGAGAGATACCGAACATCCGCATTAATGTAAAAACATCATTCAAGGTGTCGAGTGCAGCGATTTCATGCTCTGGAAGATTGGGTTGAGTGCCGGGTTCACCAAGCGAATCCTCCTGTCCCAAGTACCTTCGAAGTGGGTCTGTAAGCGAGATTAATCCGAACTGCCCTGTCAGTAGATAGTAGATTTCGCCCCCTTCGCAACCGAGCCGTTCCGCCGCCGCCTCAAAATCAAATTCTTCTTGCAACACAAGGTCGATTGTCAACGAGAAGAACGCCCCCATGCCGTTCAATGGGTCGGTCTGACTGAGTTGTATCACGAAGTCGGAACTTGAGGTTACACCAAAGTAGGCTGCTGCCTCGTCAACCTCGATTCCCTCGGGCATACTCGCCCCTTCGAGTTCAACTCCATCCTCACTCATTCAGGAAACCTCGTTGCCGTGACCTTCTCAAGACTGCTTCTTGGCAACCTGTGCGACTGTCCACCCGTCATCAAGCCTCCGCCGACTCGCGGTTGATGACGAGGTCATCAAGAGTTGCGCGCATCATCCAAAATCCAACGAGATTGCTTTGCAGACCATCCTTCGGTCTGAAGAGTTCGAAGCAATGACCTATCTTCGCCACCGGCATCAATCGCCTGCTTTGTCTCGCCGATAGAGCGAGTGTAATTTGCTGAATCTGCGCCGGTGAATAGGTCCTCCCAATTACTTGGTGCGGCCTTTTTCGCCTTACTTTTACGCGTCTCCCTCTTAGGAGGTTCTTCGACCGCCTTCGTCTTGCGAACTTTTCGAGCTGGATGGTCATCCTCTTCTGGTGCTTTTGCGACTTTTCGTCGAGCGACCTTCGCTGCACCTTGATTACTTTGGCCGCCACCACTTGGGCCACCGCCACCGCGACTTGGTGGGCCTCCTCGACCACCCGGACCGCTTGGACCACTTGGGCCTGCGCCGCCTCCGCGACTTGGTGGGCCTCCTCGACCGCCGGGACCGCTTGGACCACTTGGGCCTGCGCCGCCTCCGCGACTTGGTGGGCCTCCTCGACCGCCGGGACCTCCCGACTTGGCAGCAGGTGCCATTCTGCCAGCCCCTTGAGAGGGGTCTTGAGATTGGTCTAATCCGCCGCCGAAATCTTGTACAGAACCGGGGACACCCCATGCAGAACTGCCTTTGCGTGTTTGAGTCGGGCCATCATCGAAGAAGTCGTCATCAAGGTCATCCTCGTCCCATTCGTCTCCACCGCGTAAGAAACGGACCGCGACCAGCGTGAGAATGAGCATCAATAGTAGGGCACCACCGATGCCGCCAATCATCAGATAATTCGGACCTACTTGTTCTCCCACGCCATACCAGGTGAGATACCAACTACAATCATGGTAGGTGGTCGGAATTTCAGATGCGTCACCGTTCCATGTTGCAGGGTCATAGATTGACATGGCGAGTGAGCAGTCGTCTGTTGCACCACCGCCTCCAGTGGTTGCTGCTGGACAGCCGACTCCAGCCGCGCCATCACTGACACCGGCATCTGTTGGACATTCGTCGGCTTCAAAGCCATCTCTGTCATCACCAAACCCGTCATCGTCGGTATCCCGCCATTGAGTAAGTTCGTCGGGGAACGCGTCCGCTAAGCCGTTTGGATGAGCCAGCCATGAGCCATCTGGATTACTATAGCCGTCACCATCGTCGTCAGGGCAGCCCAATCTATCCTCTGTCGAGTTTCCAAACTCAGGAACACAATCATCTGCGTTGACACCGGACGAGTTGTCACCATACCCATCGTTGTCCCAATCGGTCCATTGAGATGGTTCGGCTGGGAATAGATCTACATCGTCAGTGTAACCGTCGCCATCACTATCCATATCGCTGCGTGGACAACCCACATTGTCGACGACTGCGCCAACAGCGGTTCCGGGACAGTCGTCGAGTGCGTTTGACACTCCATCTTCATCTTCGTCTAGTTGTTCTGGCGCACATCCAACCGGGTTGATTGCTAAGCCAGCAGGTGTATCTGGACATTCATCATCGATGTCGACCACACCGTCTTGGTCGCTGTCAATAGTGAGCTGCTCTTCGCTGCATCCAACTTCGTCGACCGTAGCACCGGTGGTTGTGTTAGCACATCTGTCGAGAGCATTTGCAACTCCGTCATCATCGAAATCTTTCTGATTTTCAGAACATCCAAGCCATGCGCCAGAGGTATCGACCGTCTCACCCATTGTGGTATTTGCGCAGACATCGAAGTCGTCGATGATTCCATCACCATCCTGGTCCTCGTCTGGTAGTGGGCAACCTCGCCCACCCTCGCCGTTTAGGTAACCAAACTGATTCGGGCATTGGTCGCCGTTCAATTTCTCCGAGAAATCACCAAACCCATCACCATCGCTGTCACGCCACTGTTCTGAGTTGGTTGCGTTAGAATCTGAGTCACCATCAGGGTGAGCCGATGAACTCGAATCGGCGTTTGAATAGCCATCGCCATCGGTGTCGGGACAACCGGTTCTGTCGTAACTAGAATTACCCCAATCGACTGGACAAGCGTCAGGAGTCGTGGCATCAGCATCCTGATTGTCACCAAACCCATCTAAATCGCTGTCATTCCACTGAGTGACATCTGTTGGGAATGCATCCTGCTTCCAAGCACCAAAAGTGCTGTTGTCACCATATCCATCGCCGTCCAAATCGTGCCACTGATCACTACAGTTGGATAGGTTAGAGCACGGCTCACCAGTATTGCCTCCACCGGGCCAATTGTCAGCGCAGCCATTGTGGCCGTTGCTTGAAATCCCATGACATTGAGACCGATTGTAAAGCCAATCTGAATCGGTTGGACCGATTGCAAGATGTGGGTCAGACCACCCATCACCATCCGAGTCTGGGCAGCCACCGCGATCGTTGGCGGAAAAGCCCTGTTCCCCTGGACACTGGTCACCATCCCAGTCGGTGTCGTAATAGTCGTAGATTCCGTCACCCTCAGAGCCATCACCATCATTCGTGTTAGGAATGTCATCCCGCCCAAAGTCGCGGCCGTGTTGCGCTTGCAGGGTCAGATTTGCTATGGAAAAGTCAGATTGGTCACCCCAACCGTCATCATCATCATCCACCCACTGATTCCCATTGAGTGGGTAATAGTCGAAGCTACCACCGCAGCAATCTGGTCCGTGGTTATCCATCCGATAATCACCGTCTGAATCCTGTGATTGGTACCAATTGAGTGGGTCGGTATCAGCGGAGCCGGGTGCAGTCGTCTCATCCCCACTGCTCCAGCCGTCACCATCCGGGTCGGGACATCCGGTTCTGTCGATGTATGAGTGGCCGCTTCTGTCGAAGCAGGCATCGGGCCCATTCGCCCACCCGTCACCATCGTAGTCAGCGCAGCCGAAATAACCCCACCTGCTCGTTCCCGAGGTGGTTGTGCACACATCCGGCACAGGTCCATCCGAGTTGTCGCCATATCCGTCGCCATCACCGTCGTTCCACTGCCCTCCGACCATCGGCACATCGTCCCAAGGTACTGGCACGAAATCGCGGTCCCAATCTTCGTAGATTCGGAAACTGTTCATTCTGTGAAGTAAGCCATCGCTCTCAACCAATGCAAAGCGGACGACGCCTTCGGAATCGACCTCCATGTCTGCGAAGAGAAGGTCGGAGGTCGATGTCGATTTGAAGGTCCAAACATCTCTTGTGGAAGCGCCTTCCAAGATTGAGATTGTTGTGATGTTGTTGCTGCCACCATCATGCAGGATCCAGGCGGTTCCGTCCGAACCTGTGGCAGCACTTTCGACTGCAGCGCCGGCAAGGCCGGTGATGCTGGTGCAGGAATTGCTGCTGTCGCACAACTGAGAACCCCCTGTTGAGTCTGTAAATAGTGCCGTT
>CAUZUN010000129.1:0-4096 GCA_963583115.1 Candidatus Thalassarchaeaceae archaeon | reverse complement strand
TGGCCCAAGTGGCCCACCTTCAGCAGGACCCAGCGGGCCGCCATCCGCCTCGACACCAAGCGGCCCACCCAAAGGTCGACCAAGCCGCGGCCCGCCCGGCCGAAAAGAACCGATGGATGAGGGCGCGTTTGAGAAAATGGCGGAGCAGAATTTGGCACGTCAGAAGGAGATAGACCGACGTGAGAAGTCTTCGGAACTGAAGGAATTGAGGAACAGTAACCGAATAAATGTCGTTTTGATGCTTCTTCTCGTCGTCGTTTTTGGCGCCGTTGCCCTATGGCCCGTGACATACGGAAACATCTCTGCGAATCCTCATCAAGACACGGCTGAGACACTCATCATCGAGCGCAGTGACCCCGAAAATCCGAAGGCTTGGTCGGTAGGCGACCTCGAACTTATGGAATCCAAGATTTGGGATGGTAAAGGTGCGTTCTCTGGTTCTTTCCAGTACGACCTCAATATCCCCGGCCTCCCAATTGCGATATCTGGTGTGACGACTATCCCGGTCACAGTGGAAGTCGTCTCCTATCGAACCGATGGCGGTGATACAGGATTCCGGATTGGTTTCTTTGAAGGAAACTGCCTTGACAGCCAAGGTATTGCTATTGCTGACCTTCCTGATAATCTTCAATACAACTCGGTTGAATCGATGAAAATCGGAGAGCCTGTGGAAGTCGATTTCAATGTTCCAGCCGGCCGTTACTGCATCGTTTTCGAATATCTCGACCCGCCGGTGGAACAGGGATTCAAATCAACAATCGACGCTGAAATCACTTCACATTTCCTGCAACCTCTCGCAGCCCCGATTGCAGGAATATTCGTCTTGATGTCCATCTTTGCACTAGTCGGTGCGCACAAATCTGGTAAGGCGTGGAAGAAGGTTGCACAGCCCGAGAGACCTGACCGTAAGACCGTCGAAGATGAGGTTATCGAAGAGGTTGAGGAGCAGCGAGGCGGCGAGGGTGAAGTTGCTCCAGATGAGGAACAGGACCCGGATGCCGCATTCCCTCCACAAGCGGTTGACTTCGATGATACAGCCGCTGAGACAACTCTCGCTCCCGCCGAGGATGTCGCCACCGAATCCGAATCGAGCGAAGGCGAATACAGCGATGATGAACTTCGAGCCTTGGGCTGGACCGACCAGCAGATTGAATGGCATCGTCAAGCAGAAAATCAACAGCAACAAGAATCTGAAGAATATACTGATGAGCAACTCGCCGGCTTTGGCTGGACTCCCGAGCAAATCACAGCCTATCGAAACCAGTGAGCCGTCAGATGACCTTCGGGCGCGGCCTACGGCCGCACCCCACGAATCCGATTCCTATTGCAGCCCTCACAGCAAGGGGTTGAAAGGCTCAGGGTGCCCCCTACAAGATACGGTGAGAGAGTGTCTGATGATTCCCTACCATCTCCGGGTGAACTCGCCGGCCTCAAAGTTGTAGAGTTGAAAGTGCTTCTGAAGGAGCGCGCACTCAAGGTATCGGGCAAGAAAGCCGAACTGATTGACCGTCTATTGGGTTGGGGTGAGGAAGAGCCAGAAATTGAGGAGGCACTAATTCTTGAGGAGGAAGAGGAAGACCCTTCCGAAATTCCAGACGAGGTCGATGAGGTTGAGGAGCCAATCGAACTTACCGAAGCGGAAACCCCTGAGAGTTCAAGCCGTTTGGAGGAACTGCGAGACGAGGTCTTTGAGGCGGAAGTTGTTGAGGCGGAAATCATTCTTGAGGAGTCCGAGGACCTTGAAGAACCAGGACCCGAAAAAATCGAAGAGGCTGTTCTGCTAATCGAAGAGGATGACGATATATTCGAAGCGGAGATTCTCGATGCTGAATTCATTGACGACGAGCCCGAGCCAGCAGTTGTAGCGCCCGTCATCGCCAAACCGAGTCGACTAACTGGACCAAGTCTCATCCAAACGCTGACCAGCCCAGCGGTAGCGGCGGGTGCTCTTGCCATTCTCATCATGGCGGCGGGTGGTTACTGGTATTGGAGCAGTCATCTGGACCCGTTCGTTGCCGACCCGATTGAATACGGTGATGAGATGAAATTCACAGTCAGTTCCGGCTCGTTCGAAATCGAGGGTGAGGAGATGGTCCGTGAATTCGACCGCGCCTCGGGTGGTGCTCTCGCTGATGTCTGCGAAGAGTTCCGCGTAGGCTTTTCCGGCAGCGGGGATGTTTCAGTAACCCGAGGTAGTAGCGGCGAAGTCTTCTCATCAGCCGACTCAGATTTAGCCGGAGTTGTACAAGCGCAAGACGCATTCGGACTTACTTTTCTTACTGTTGAACAGCAGTTGACTCACGACCTCGCGGCTACAATCGAATCGAAGACCTGGCTCGGTGATAGTTCCGATGGAATATGTTCAGTGCCTGTTGGACCAATCGAAGGTTATTCCATGAGTCAGTCGACCAGTTCATGGACAGAATTGACAAGCAAGGCTCTGCTTCGAACGGAATCCACGGTATCGCTCATCAACCAAGGTGATGAAACGACGGTCAACGCAGTCTCTTTCGGGGTCCCTGACGACGCCTTTTCCAATTTGGTCCCTGAGTTGATGTTACCTCTCAAACCGGTCGAACTTACCACTGTATTTGGAAGTGCTCTGCTAGAGAAGGGGCAGTCCGGAGAGAGTAACGGTTGGCGCTGGGTAGTCGCTGACACAGTCACAATCGGAGGTGAACTTGGCCTTAGAGTGAATATGCAACACATCGAGATTGAGGATTGCATTGGGTGGGCTCACATGGTGTTGGAAATCGTCCCCTCATCTCCATGGCCGGTCAAACAACAGATTGACATCCAACTTGAGAAGAGTCGGTATGACTCACCAAACTGCGGTGATTTCACTGAATATCTAGTCGATAGGGCTGTTCCAGATGGAAAGATCAGCCTGACCTACACGATGACCCGCACCAGCTCCTCAGTTGGCTCGGGTATCATCGATTGGACTTCGGGCTACGCGCAGCGACCGAGTTCAAGTTCGGGCGAATTGACGGCTGACCAAAATTGGGGAAGTTCGGGACTTCATATGCCTGACCGCAGCGATGCGAGGGGATGGCCGCTCGAAGATGCGGTCACCTGCATATTGAACTCATCACTCTATGCCGAAGAGGCCGCCGCTGCCCTCTCTTCGGGAGGCTATGTTTGGAAGGCTCAGGACGATAGGATATTGGGGAATACGCAGTGGAATGTTTCGTGGGTTGTTGACGATGACGCCGGCTGGGTAATCGTTGAACAACGGACCGATAACTGCACGGTGATTGACGACGCAATCTACGAAGAAGCAGACCGGCCGGCCCATCGAAGAGAGAGTATTCCGACAACCGCATCGTTAGCCGATTTGGAAGAGCGATTGACAGACGCACTCAGATATCCTTCGTTCACTGCCATCACTACAAACGGTGGTAATTTCACTGCAGATACAACCTACGGGTACCTCCTCCAAGTTCCCCCCGAGGCGACAGACCTACTCGACCTTCTCGACGACCTCCAAAAAGGCTCGGTCGGGGTTGGCGGAGAGCGAGAGTGGACCGAAGGTGGCAAGGACCACAAGATGCGCTATGCGATGGATGGGAAAAACGGCCGAATGTTGGGCTGGACAGTCACATCTACCAATTCGTGAGAGCAAGGATTCCGCCGAACGGCAATCCACTCGGCTGCACAAATTAGCCATCAAATTCCTCCCGCGCGAGTGAAGTTGAGGCGTCACGCTGAAAGGTGCTCCGGCTACGGCTGCCTTCGGGTGACGCGGATGAGCGACGACGAAGAAGGACTACCAGAGGCTGCACAAGCACCTCTTGTGGTCGATGTCGAGTTTGAGGAGGTCGAAGTCCAATCACACAAACCTCGAGACATCGGGCAGGCGACAATCAGAGAACCGCTCGACCTTCCTCTACCCGAGGCTACACCAGAAGGTCGAGCAAGAGTGGTGACCGTCATCAACCAGAAGGGCGGAGTCGCCAAGACGACCACGGTCATCAATGTCGCAGCACATCTCGCACTCTTAGGCGTCAAGGTTCTCGTCGTAGACTGTGACGCGCAAGGGAATTGTGCAACCGGTTTTGGAATCGACAAGTCGCGTGTCCGATATGGAACCCGA
>CAUZUN010000128.1:0-4097 GCA_963583115.1 Candidatus Thalassarchaeaceae archaeon | reverse complement strand
GAGGCGAAGCGTGAGAGGCGCAGGATAGTCAACACTTCGCTAGCAGTTTTGACCGCCATGTTCTTCGTCTATTTCGTCTGGAATTACCTCATTCTCGAGGTAATCGGAATAGCGGTCGGGCTACCTTGGGCTGAGTCGGCTATCTGGCTTTAGTCAGATGTTCAGGAAGAGCAGGACCGGTCCACCAGAGTGAACTTCGATTGTGACCAGTCCATTTGAGAAATTTGAGAGTCCGCGGGTATCCAGTTCCAGCCACTCCTCTGCAAGTTCGTACTTCGCTCCACTGATGGTGACTTGCGCCCGCTGAAGTGCAAAAATTGAGAACTCGCCTTCAGGTTCGATTTGTGTTGAACCGCCAGTCGCTGAACCGCCTACCACCAATCGGTGGACGGTGGCATTTTGCAAATGCACTGTGATGGATAGAGAAGAGTCCGCTTCGGCGAGTGCAGCATAGGTGGCGAATTGATGGGCGAGTCTTCCGCCTTCAATTCCAATCACATCGATGAGATTCAATCCCTTCTGAGAACAGTATTCGAACCCTTTCGCGAGGTCACTTTCCTCTTGGCCCGCCATCGAAATCACCTCAGCACCAGCCGCGCGGGCCCACTCCAAATCATTCTTCGATACAGAATCGAGGTCGCCGACCACCAAGTCTGGTGAATGGTCCACTGTTCGCAGGTGAGCGAGCCCACCATCGATGGCAATCACAGTCCCAACATCGCTGAGAAGTTTCTCAAGAGACCCTTGGCCAAGAATTTCTCCAGCCGCCACAAGCAGGGCTTTGGGTTGTTCATCTTCTAGTCGCAGTGCCATTTTACCCCCACCCTTCGTTCGACTGGTGCAACCCTCTTCCAAATGGAGATTTCCACTCTTTCCCTCTCAATCCACCACGCGGAACCCTTTAGCCGAACGCCGGATTCCCTCGGCCCCATGGGGGCCGAGCGGAGCGTATGCCGCGCATCGTATCTCGCGCTGCTGCTGATGCTGTTGATGTTAGCCGCTCCTTTCACACCGTTCGCTTCGAACACACCGTCTGACAACACCCTTTCTGAAATCCCCGCGGCGCTTGAAACCGCTCCCTTCAGCGGCGGCCACGGCGAACAGTTGGCGGGCGAGACCCTCATTATCAACGCAACAGATTGGCTGGTAGAGCCCGCAAGAGGACTTGACAGGTGGGATGCGACTACACTCAACACAAGCGTAAATTTCGACGAAGTCGACCTAGCTCGGGACGACCGGGGTAGAGCGCGGGGTTGTCTACACGAGAGTGCGGGAGGCGTTTGGGTGGCCCGTTTGGAGTTCGGTGGAGGAACCAGCATCACACAGATTGAGTCGGGTGGACAGAACTTGGGCAAGCACTGCTCAATCGCCATCGACGGCAAGGAAAAATTACATTTGGCTTACACCGATGCGAACAACAACCTAAGAATCGGCTACGAACTTTCGGCAGCAACGGCAACTGGCAGGACTTGGAATATCCGCACCGTAGAGGACCAACATTCGGTTGCTGGCGGAATCACTTTGCTTTTGGATGATGAAGGAAATCACAATGTTCTCTGGGTTGACGATGACGAGCAACTTTGGTTGAGCACCTTCACGACTTGGTGGACCCACACGCCGCTGATGTCGGGGATTCGCATCGCCACAGACTACGATGCCTACTTGGAATCGAACGGTGACTTGAATCTCTTCTACAGAAACCTCGACTCAAGCCAACTCATACACGGTATCAGAAACTCGACTGGGGGTTGGTCCCTCTCCACCATCGATTCTGGTGCTTCATACGGTCCCGCTCTCGCCTTTGCAAAGGACCCATCAAGTGGTAATATCCAGTACACCTACCAGGCTGGAGCATCGACCATCAATGTGGTCCGCGACTTGAACGGACAAGAGAGCGGTCGGATACAACCCGGCTCCTCAACGGTTGCCTCCGGACCTACCACGACCGATTACGCGGACAGCGCTTTCAATACGCTCGACTTCGATTGTGACGGTGTAGATGACCTCGTCGTCTCGGAGGCGGGAGCGAATTCGGATACTGGAGCAGTTCACATCTATTGGGGTGGAATTGGAGGTCTTGACCCAACACCATATAATTTGACAGGACAACTGACTGGTGAGCGATTTGGCGCTTCTGCGGCGAATGCGGGTGATGTCGATGGCGATGGTTGTGAAGACTTGATTGTCGGCTCAACTGGCGGCAAGGATTACCTCGGATATACTACTGGAACCGCCTCAATCTATCACGGTGGAAGCCGTAACTATTCGACTGCGAACTGGAGTGAGACAGGGGCGACTGGAGCGAACGCAAATGGCGACGAATTCGGCGGACGAGTTTCGTCTGCTGGTGATGTCAATGGTGACGGATTCGACGACATCCTTGTCACTGCCATCGGTTTTGAGCAGGGTGGCTTCAAAGGCCGCGTCTATCTATTTCTTGGCAGCGCAAACGGAGTATCCCAATCAAAAATATGGGATACGAGAGGCTACTGGTCAAATGTGATACAGGGCTGGTCAATAGCAGCGATTGGCGACTCGAACGGGGATGGATTCGATGACATCGCTATCGGAGCAGCGGGTGACCTTGAAGCGGTATCTGGCTATGGTCGTGTTCAGGTTTACCACGGCTCTTCAAATGGCTTGATGGCGCTCGACAACCAGTGGAGTCACTTGATTTCATACACCTTCCTCGGCTATTCAGTAGCCGGCTTAGGTGATGTAAATGGCGACAATTACAGCGATTTCGCTTTCGGTGAGCCGAACCATGATTCGAGCGCTTTTGGAAAAGTCCATGTCTTCCTCGGCTCAAGTGCAGGATACTCAGATGACCCAGACCAGGTATTGATTGGGACTCAAACTGGACAGTTGCTTGGAACTGCCATCGGCACCATAGGCGACCTCAATGATGACGGTAGAGAAGAGGTCGCAATTTCTTCTATTGGACTTGGGACTTCTGCAGGTAAAGTCGAATTGTTCTATGCTGATTCCACCGATATTCTCCGACCCGCTCTCAACCCGATTTTAATCGCAGGAGTTTCCGGGCAACATTTGGGAAGAACGGTATCGGGCGGAGGAGATGTAGATGCGGACGGCGAGTTTGAAATTCTCGTCACTTCCTCTGACAAAGATATGGCAGGAAACGATGCCGGAGCAGTCATCCAATTGGAGAAGCGTAACACAGAACGCAGCACAATCAGCAAGTCGGTCACATCTCTCGACCTCGACCTCGATGACCAAGGGAGATTCCACCTGTTAGTGCGTGGCCAAGATGGCACCACCCATATGGAAAGGCCGAATTCTGCACTGAATCCCGGCGAGCCTTGGGTCGAGACTACATTTTCCAGCGCGATTTCCTCAATGGTTGTCACTAGAGCGGGCAAGGCGATTATCCTCGATGCCAACTTTTCGTTCCACGAACAATCAGCGAATGTTCTCCTGTCAGTCGACCATCCGATGACAGTCAACACCATCCTCGACCTCGATTTAGCCATCATCGACGAGCAGAGTCAGATTTTCTACTCAGAGGAGCACAACTCCTCGACTTCCTACACAAAGGTGCGGGGAGAGACGGACTCGGGTTTCCTTACCAACACTCTCAACAATAACTCGACCTCGGTACTAGCGTTCAACTCGACATCTGCTCTAACCGGGCATGATGTTGGCAGTTCATGCCAGTTCTGGAACGGAACGGTGGCCTTCACCCGGGTGATAGCCAACCAGACTGTGGTGACCTACTACGATGACCAAAACTCATCGACATACACTCTGTCAACAGGCAATGCTCTGGCCGTTGATACATCATGCAGGCCAAATGGCCTTTTGTTGGTCGCAGTCCAGACTTCCTCCTCCTTTGAGCTGCTCGAGTATCAGCATGGCCAGTGGGTCAACTCGCTAGCATCAGGCTCGGAGTCCGTTACTTCTGCTGAGGCGCTGATCGTCAATCCATCTACTGGAACGGCACTATTTACAGACTCAACAGGGGGTTCTCAGTTGTGCGACAGCAGCAATTCCTGCACCAGCATCACCGGCCTTGCCGGCGCTGCAGTCGAAAGTGCTGCCACAGGTTCGGACGGAACCGCTTGGATCCTGCATGATGG
>CAUZUN010000127.1:0-4102 GCA_963583115.1 Candidatus Thalassarchaeaceae archaeon | reverse complement strand
AGTTGACCGGGGACAAGAGTGTGCTCGATGCACCGACCTACCGTGACAAATTAGCGCAACTTTTCTTCTACCGAAAGAAACTGTCAACAGCGTACAACTGCCACTCCTCAACCGACCCTATTTTCATGGCCCTTAAGGACTCAGTCACTCGATTTGATATACCAAAGGAATACCTCGACGACATGATTTCTGGCATGGAAGATGACCTCTACACCAACCGCTACCGCACCTTCGAGGACCTCTACCGCTACTGCTACAAAGTCGCCTCCACGGTCGGGCTTGTCTGCATCGAAATCTACGGCTATGATGACCCACGGGCCAAGGAATACGCTGAGGCGTGGGGCATCTTCATGCAACTCACCAACATTCTGCGAGATGTCCAAGAGGATGCGCTCGACAATCGTGTTTACCTGCCACTCGATGAGTTGGCTCGTCACGGAATCAAAGTGACCGAGTTGGCGGGCGACCTTTCCAATGACAAGCGCTGGCACGCCTTCGTGACTGATTACATCGAGCGGGCTGAAATTTACCGAGAGAAGGGAATGAAATTACTTCCTCTGCTCGACAGAAAGTCGCGATACTCGCCAGCCGCGATGATGGCGCTTTACTCATCGATTCTTAAGAAGATCAAGAAGAAGGACGGCGATGTGTTCCACGGAACAATCAAACTCACCAAAGCTGAGAAATTGACCTTGGCAGCGATAGTGTACACCAAGCAGCGGTTCCTTCGACTTTGAGTCGAAAGCCGCTTTGCGCCCTTTAGGGCGCAGCAAGCATCAAACAGGGAAAACAGGGCGAACAAAACTGGAGGGAGTGAAAATGAGAGTCGCCGTGCTGATAGAAGACCGCTGTCAACCCAAGAAATGCAACGCTGAGTGCGAGGCGTTCTGCCCCCCGAACCGCAACGGAATCGAGTGCATCGTATTCGACCCGAAGAATGGCAAGGCAATCATCTCCGAGCCGCTCTGCATCGGGTGCGGAATCTGCATCCACAAGTGTCCCTACGACGCTCTCATCATCCAAAACCTTCCGAGCGAGTTGGAATCGGATATGGTTCACAGGTATGGCCAGAACGGGTTTCGGCTGTTTCGGCTACCGGCACCAAGGGAGGAGCAGGTGGTGGGGATCTTGGGACAGAACGGCATGGGCAAGTCAACGGCCATCAACATCCTCTCGGGCACCCTCACCCCAAACCTCGGTGACTGGAAAATCGAGTCCGCCGAATGGGACGATATTCTCTCCACCCTGCCTAAGGGCGAGCTTCGAGACTACCTTGCAGAAGTCGCTGGAACCGGTGTGCGAGTCGCAGTCAAACCACAATATGTCGACCATATCCCAAAAGCGTTCAAGGGCGAAGTCGGCGAACTTTTGCGCGGGGTCGATGAACGAGGGGCGCTGGCCGAAGTGGCCGCCGACCTCGGAATCGACCATCTGTTTGAGCGGGAATTGCCTAAGTTGTCGGGTGGTGAGTTGCAGCGTGTGGCGATTGCTGCAACGCTGCTCAAAGACGCTGACGTCTACTTCTTCGACGAACCATCATCCTATCTCGATATCTTTGAGCGGATGCGAATTGTCAAAATCCTCCAAAAGTTGGCTAAAAATCATCGCGTCATCGTCATCGAACACGACCTAGCGGTTCTCGATGTCTTGTGCGACCTCGTTCACATCGTCTATGGAACCCGCGCCGCGTACGGTATCTTCACGCCGCCGCGCGCCACACGCACAGCCATCAACGCCTACCTCGACGGCTTCCTGAAGGAGGAGAATGTCCGAATCCGGGACAAGCCAATCTCATTCCTGCGCGGTCATACCCGGGCAGAGGGAATTGGATTTCCCATCCTAGAGTGGGGTGGCCTTGAGAAGACTCTTGGGGAATTCACCTTGAAGACCGAGAAAGGCACTCTTCACGAGGCTGAGGTGGTTGGAGTCGTCGGACCAAACGCGACTGGAAAGACGACGCTGGCCCGCGTGTTTGCTGGTGAGTTGGAAATGGATGACGGCTGGTGTACGATGGAGGCGAAGGTCTCCTACAAGCCGCAACACATCACCGCGGAGTTCCCCGGAACAGTCCGCGAATGGCTCGACGCTGAAATCGGCAACAGTTGGCATGTCGGCGAGTTCCAAACCCGCGTCGTCAGACCTTTACAAGTTGACCAACTTCTTGAGTTGCAGGCGACCAAGTTGTCAGGTGGAGAGTTGCAGGCTGTTGCAATCGTCATCTGCCTTGGCCGCGACGCTGACGTCTACCTACTTGACGAGCCGAGCGCCCACTTGGACGCCAATGCGCGAATGGAAGCGGCAAAGGCGATTCGGCGCACCATGGAGTCGAATGAGAAATCGGCGCTGGTCATCGACCATGACATCTACTTCATCGACATCGTAAGCGATTCACTGCTCGTCTTTGAGGGCGAGGGGGGCAAGACCGGATTGGCGGTTGGGCCACTACCACTTCGGGAGGGAATGAACCGGTTCCTTGAGGGGGTCGGGGTGACCTTCCGGAGAGACCATGACTCGAAGCGGCCGCGCATCAACAAGGAAAACAGCCAAAAGGACCGCACGCAGAAGGCTGGCGGGGATTACTACTACATCTGAGGTGAGAAAAACATGCCAGTCGTCCTCCCACCCGGTGCCGGATACCTCGGGAAAAGTAGGCGTAGAATTTCCGCGAGTGGTTTGGTCACTTGGGAGCGCTGCCCACGCCAGTGGCACTATCGGCGAAGAATTGGTCTCAACGATGCGACAGTTCCCGAGATGATCATCGGGCTTGTAGTCGAAGATGCTCTTTGCGGACTCTACATGGAGCGGCTCTCCGCTGATGGCGGAGTCATGGCAGGCCGTTCATCGTGGGTTGACTTCAGTCGCGAAGAGGGTGGACTTGAGCCGAGTGAGGCGAATGGCGAGGTTGCGATTACTGACTTGGCGTCGGTTGGCGCTTGGTGCGACTTGGTGATTCCTGCGCTGGTCGCCGAGATTCAGCGGATTTTGAGAGTTCGTTGGGAGAAGGTCACCTGGAAGGCAATCGGTCGGGACATCGAAGAGGTCAAGGATTATCGAATTGAGAATTTGGTGAAAGGCGGAATCGCGCTTCAAATCGAAGAGGTCGCAAACTGCATAGGAGCTGACGGAGGACCTTACTTGGCGGACTACCGCGAAGGAGGCGACCCGTTCTCTGTACCGGCTCCGTGTTGGTCCGAAAAACCGGTCAAGCCTGCTGAGAATTCCGGGAGAGCCGCCGCAGCCGGATTTGAGAGCGAAGGGACAGTCACCGCTTGGGAGGCTTGGGAAATCGCAAGACCTTGGGTCAAAGACCCACGCGTCGAGGAACCTCAGCGACTGTTTCATCCCGACGGATGGGGTGCTGGCGAGATGGATTTGGTCCATCGCTGGGATGGCACTGTTCGAATCTGTGACATCAAGGCGAGTGCTGGAACCAGTGGATATTCTTCGGGACTAATCGGGCAATTGCGCTTCTATCAGTGGCTTTGGGGGGTCACCCGGGATTTGGACGGTAGGCCAACTGGTCGAGTCGTTGAAGGGCCACTTTCGGGGCTCGAGGGGTGGTATCTTTCCGGGCCTTTCCGTAAAATGGTCGACCTTCTCGACGATGAGACTCTTGAATCGGAAGTTGAGCGGTGGCTGAACACACACGAACAGATGACCAGTTCTGGATTGCACCCTTCTGACCTTGCTCCCGCCGACCCTGCTCCTTGGGTGAACCATGCGCCGGGCGGAAACCCACTGCCGGTCACCGACGAAAAGGCGGCGAAGGCAATCACTTGCGAGCGCTGCACCGGAGCCGCGTATTGCGATGCAGCGCCCGAGCTAGCGAGGACGAAGGCGCTCGCGAATCTAGCATCACCAGACATTTCCGACTCCTCCAAATTGGCTGAAACTCTGACTCCAATATCACCATGCACTCCGATTTCCGAAATTCCCCGCCGACTCCATGTCAAGGGGACATTGAAGGGACACTGGGGGCCTATGGCGAACCACTTCGGTGAGGAAGTTAGGGGGGCTACGGTGGTCGTGGGAAGCACAAATGTTGTTGTCGAAGAGATGGGGGCGCAATCGTTTGGTGAGATTCCGGAAGGTGAAGACTTCG
>CAUZUN010000126.1:0-4103 GCA_963583115.1 Candidatus Thalassarchaeaceae archaeon | reverse complement strand
CGGAAGACCCGAGGCGGGCTGAAATTTATGAGCAGGTCGAAGGTCTGCTGACAAAGAGAGCTGAGGCGCGTGCGGCAAAAGATTGGGGCGCAGCCGATGCAATTCGCGACGAATTGGCTGCGCTCGGCGTCAAAGTGAAGGATACTCCCGATGGCCCCATCTGGCAACTCGAGTAGCATTCCACCACAGGCTCAGAGTTTCCGAGAAGCAAGGCCTCAATCGATTGGTCACTCAAGATTTGGCAAACGGCGTCGAACAACGACCCAAATCGCAGCGGCTGAGCCGAAAATTGTGGAAAGCGACACAAACATCAGAATCCAGTAAAGGGGTGACGATGGGTCTAACAGATTGATTCCGCTCGCCCCCTGTTGCTCATTTCCATCGTCGGTAATTCCGGTTCCCGGTGGCCATGAGCCTTCCTCGACATACAGCCAACTGTCGACGCAAACCCAGTTGCTGACCCGTTCGGCCCAATAGGGCTCTCCTTCGCCAATAGGCGGTTCGAGTGCCTCGACATTCGCTGCCTCACAGGTCTGGCCGGGGAATCCAATCATCTTCCCTCGCTCAAAAGACGGGTCGGCCCTGCTAACCACTTCGACACTGGTGTTGGTCGGTTTTTCAGACATTCCAATATGCTGTTGAGTCCAAGTGGTTCCCTCTGGACAGGGCTCCCTCCATACTAACATGGAGTCATCCAAAAGCGCTCCTTCGGTATCCTCAAACGCTTCGACCCAGCACCCTGACGCCTCCATCCGCTTCATCACAACTGCTCCGCAGTAGAGCGGTTCATCTCGGTAGCCCGGGTCAAATTCGCCGGGAATATTAGATTCAACTCGCTCATCATCGGTGATGATGCAAGGCGAGATTGGGACCGTGTCAGCACTACCCCAAGTTCGTGGAGCAGAATCGTGTGGCTCGACGAGATCCCTGCCGGTTGGAGGCCAGCCGTATGGCTCTACAGCAGAGTTCGGGTCAGGGGGTGGAGGAACCCAAGTTTCGGTGCGGTTTCCATTTTGGTCGAAAGAAACATTGTAGTAATTATCGTAGAGATTAATCGCCCCGTGACTGTTCAAAGGAACGCTCCGGTTCATGACATCGAAATAGCGGTCATCTCCGTAGGTGAAAACTGGGTCGAGCGGTATCGGCCCGAGAGTTGAATATGATTGGTCGAGCCAATCGTTGAACTCAGTCCAACTGTAACTGTTTACACCCCAGTCATCAAACATTTCCTGTCTGTCAAATCGCATCGCTTTCGTTAGTTCACCTTCGATGAACTCGAATGTCTGACTGCCATCTTCAACTCCTTCAAAGGTGACATCTACTGCTTTTTGGAAGCCGTTTCCTTGAATGATTTCGTAGTCGGCGCCTTTCATCGCGGCCATTAGGTCGACATCACCAAACACTGGAAGTCCACCGACTACAGTCAATCTCACATCAGGGTCAACCGCTTGAATCAAGTTTCGATATGGGTCAGCGGCGATATTGTCAACGACGATGAAGTCCGCTGCCGCTCCCTTCCAAATCCGACCGATGTAACTGGTCCAATTCATGCCATCAGCAGCGTTACTCGTCACCATCTGCGCCAATTCGTAGTCGGAGAAGATTCCATTCATCTGGTTCTTATTCCACCAATCGGCGGTCTTCAACTCATGTAGAACGCTCTTCGGCCCCGACGGTGACCAATCAGGCGCGAGCGCGATATTCACTCCGGCAGCCCGGGCGAGTTCGACCTGCGCCGTATCACCGTAGAGCAGCAGATTAGATGTCGGCGACCAGACAAGTGTCGCCCCTACGGCAGCCATGTCAGCGAACTCAGATGCCCCCAATGGGACACCATGTATGAGGACGGTCTCGGGAAGCAAGAGGCCTTGGGTTTTGAGGATCGAGAACTCGTTCAAAGAGGAGGCGTCTGTCCCTTCCGCGACATGGACGAACCAAGCGTCCAATTCACCGTCGTTGTGGTCATCGATGATGTGCTGGCCGCTATACGCCAAGTCATACGCGGCGTCACAAACCGCACAGGTCTTGATGTCGTCAGAACCGAAATTGTAGTGCTCGATGTTACGGGCGAGAATGTCTGCCCAAGCGTCCTTCTCGCTCGAGGGGCCGCCCTGAATCGCGGTTGTTCCACCGACTACTGACTTCACCTCTGCGTATTTCACAGCCTCTTCAGCAAGACCCCAACGGTCGCCTTGAAGCATGAACACCTTTGGCCATGAAACCCCTGGTTTGTATGTTGGATTGTCCTTCCATTGGTAGCGGTTGGTGTAGAAAGGATCCTTCGTGTAATCCCAAACTGGGAGGTAGTTGTAGTGGTAGTGATTGTGCATGTCGATGAGGCCGGGGTAAATCGTACCGCCTGTCTCGTAAACAGGGACATCAGTAAGGTCGATATTTCCTGGTGGGTTGCCCTCCCAAATCTCGGAAATTAATCCGTCATTGACCAAAATCCTACCGTTGTTGAGCACCAAATCCTCGCTCGCCATGGTGACCACACGCCCCGCAAGCACATACGCGCCATCGTGAAGTTGGTCGTTCGGAGTGTAACAACTCCCTTGCCGGTGGCTTCCTTGAGGCCATGACTGATCATTCGCCAAACCCGGAGTTGGGCTGCCCACTTTACCCCATGAGCCATCACCGAATCGGCCGTATGATACATCGTAATCTGAGTCTTCGGCGCTGAAAGAGTAGGTGTCGATTACCGCTCCCATCTCATTGCTGAGTTGAACTGTGTCGCCGTCGAAATAGGACAAATCGAGGCCGGTGACGGAGCGATAGAATACGATACGCTCACCGGGAGTCAAATTCGTGTTCCAGCCGATTGCACAGGGCGGCGAGCCAGCGTTCGGGTCATCATCGAGCCACCAATCGCCGAGGTTGACTGTATCGCTTGTTGGATTGTAGAGTTCGATGAATTGGTCTGAGCCAGAACCGAACCAACCGTCACCGTTCCAGTCGGTTCCGTTGTAGTCCTCGCCGCTCGGACTGACCAGAATCTCCGTGATGATGATGTGGTCGTGGCTTGACTCATCAGCGATGTGTGCAGCGCCCGGAGGAGATAGCGGAACCAACACGAACAGCATCAGCGCGGACAGCGCCAGGGGGAGCCAACGACCCGTCATCTACCGACTCACCGGCCACACCGGCTGATAACCGCTCCCACACCGCGAGCCCCCCCTCGCGAGCGGGGCACATGCCCCGTCATCGCCAAATAGAGCACCCCGTCTGTCTAGTCTCATGGAACGGGCGAGAATCATCCGCGGCACCCTCATCTCGCTCATCATATTCACACAACTGTTCGCCGGCTGCCTTGGCGGCGATGAGAAGCAAGAACCCAACACAATACCATGGGACGAGTCCTTCACCTATGTCGACGACCCGCTCGGCCATGCCGACGCCCGAGACTTCGTTGTAGGCGACCTATGGGCCAACGAGACTTGGGGTAACGCCTCATGGGCAGTCTTCGGAAACGAAGAGGGTGGCAACTGCTGCGAGCACTATCTAGCAGCGACCAAGGAGGGGTGGATCCTCAACTTCGGTGGCGAATATCCGACCTGGTCCGAGGACCGGGGTCACACATGGCAAGAGTGGCAACCAACCGTCCTTGCACAGATTGGCTGTCTTCTCTACAAACCTACAGCTCCGGGGCAGGAGGGGCTAGGCGAAGGGAGCATCGTGCAGGCGACCAACGGCGACCTAATCTCGATGGGTTGGTTCCCCTATCCAAGCACCAGTGGTGCAGACCAGTTCTACGCCTTCCTCTATGATGCGGATGATGAGCAGTGGAAATGGTGCTACAACAGACCTCCCGAGGCTTTCTACGACCGGTCGTGGCAGGTCGAGGTGGTAGGTCCGATTAGTGGAGGAATCTACGGTTCTGGACCTTGGGCTAGCCTTGTCATCTCGAACTTTTGGCATCAGGTGGTAAACCGGGGTGGACAGATCAGCACTGACGGGCTGAACTACCAGAACTTCGACTTCCCTGACAGGGATGGCAACCTTCCCGTGGAGACTGTGGACATGCTGTTTGCGGGCGCTGACCTTGGGGAAGAGTGGGACTTCACCAAGCCGCACAAGGAGATGCGCTCCTTCCCGGTGCCCTC
>CAUZUN010000125.1:0-4110 GCA_963583115.1 Candidatus Thalassarchaeaceae archaeon | reverse complement strand
CCTCGACCCAACTCGAAGAGATGTGGTCGAGTTCGTATTCGATTCCTTCACCAAACAACTCGAGCGTCATGATGGTGGTGAAGCCGCGACCGACAGAGTCGGTCGCCGCTGCGAACTCTTCGCAAGTTGCACTTACAGTCGACAATTCTGTTACTGTTCCGTCAGCCAACCGCTCGTGCATTCGTGGAGTGAAGTCAGCCAAAGTCAAGCCAGCGATTATTTCTAGGTTAGTTTCGATGGTAGAATTGATGCTTTGATTCCAGATATCCTGCCTTTCTGGGTCATCATAGTCGATTCGGTAGTAGTTATCAGGCAGAACAGGATAGGTTGACAATCCATAAATCTCAGCGTATGAGTGTGAGACAGCACGAAGGCTGTTTCCGACCAATCGGGAAGTCTGGTAGGAACCGTCGAGGTAGAGCTCGCGAGTAATTTCGGGAGCCGAACGGTTGCTGACATCGATTACCGTGAATTTCACCATGTTTGTGTAACGGTAGTACGGGTAGTAGGACATCTCCATATCTGCGGACATTCCACTGGCATCCCCGCCGCCACCACTTGAATCACCATCGACAAGCATCGCTTGCCTGATTGGGTCATCGACTTCCAAGTTCCAATAACTGACATAGGAGATGATTACGAGTTGGTCGCCGGCGAGAAGCATCTGCATCGGGTTGCCTTCGAGAGAGATGTTGGACTCAAGGGTCACATTGCCGAATTCTGGCACGCCGAGAATAACGAGTTGTCCATTGTTGATCATGTAGATGTGGTAGCCATCGGTCTTGATGAAATCCGCCTCATCGACCCCTTCCTCCTGGTTGTTGGTCTCCGAATACTGACCTTCACGGTCACCCGTTCCAGAACTGCTTGGTGGTGCTGAACTGTCGGAGCCTACCGAGGTTTCTGCCCCTCCAGCTTCATTCGATGACTGATCTGCAACTGCGCCGCCGTCCATCTCCATCACCATGTCATCTACCATGCCGCCGCGCCAGCCGTAGGAATACCAATGCCAGTATGAGGCTTGGTCGAGGGATACGAGCATCTCTTCTGCGAGAGAGTTTCGTAGGTCCTCTTCGAGTTCGCCACAGTTGTCGTAGGTGTCTAACGCCGGTGATGAACGGGCCCTATATCCAAGGTCCAATTCGGGCGCTATCCAATCCATTACTGGGTGATTTTCTTCATCTTCAGCCCATTCTTTCACCCCGCCGAGGCAGCCTGCAAGCAGCATCGAGGCGAGAACAAAAAGCACCATCGTCGGTCTTCGTGTCATGGTTGTGCGACTGTTGTTACTACATTAAGCGAGTTGGTTCACCGTTTTTACGTTCTCTTGATACAAATTAGGCTAAGGCAGATTCACGAACGACACTAAGTTGCCCTACGCCATTCTCAGAGAGGCTCCATGTTGCCTTCCGGCCACGGCCATCCTTGGCGATAAATTCGCGCTCAGTTAGTTGTCCTAGGTGGTAGGCCATCAGTTGGCGAGACGCCTCCAACTTAACTCCGAGTTCAGTGGTGGTGATACCGAGTGTTCCCGAATCTGAAAGAATCTCGAGTATTGCCCTCTGCATTCCAGTGACTGGGTGTTGAAGTTCATGCAATCTCTTCGGGTCGACACCGCTCACGGCGTAGCGGCGGCGGCGGCCATCCTGCCAAGAAATCGCTTCACCGACCTTCTCTAATTGGTGGAGGTGGTGGGCTGTCACCCCGTTTGCAAGGCCAAGCGCATCGCGCAGTGCTGAGAAGTGGATTCCCGGGTGCGCCTCGACATATCCGAGGATTCGGCCGCGGGTTTGGACATCGCCCTCCTTGCTGTGCAACTTCGCCAAAAGTGGGCCAGCCAATGCCAATAATAGGCCAGTTTTCACCCCTTCACTTAGTAAGACCCCAACCCCTAAACTGCCGACCAGTCCAACGGTCATGAGTGCCAAGAGAAGTGCTGCGAAGATTCCGGTCAAACCTAACGCCAGACCTGCCTCGTCACCGTCACCTCCGGTATCTTCCGCCCGGGCAGGTGCCGCAGCGAACTCTTCGCCACCGCCCGATTCTCCAGAATCATCTTCGTCGGCGGTAGCGCCATCCATCGCCATGTCTGCGGTGGCGTCATCGTTTGATGCAATTTCATCAGTCGGTGAAAGATAATCAAAGATGAGCGCGGCATTGAGAATGGTCACGACAAGGCCGAGCAGAGTTAGCAACGCGAGGCCGCGATACGCTGTCATCCGGTCCATGTCGTCTCCCGAGAACGGGATGGCGAACATAACCGGGTTGGTTCAACGATTTGACGATGAAGATAGCGAGTTGCCGGCGTTTAGTTGAAGAACGGCAGCCGATTATGGTAGGTTGGGGCGACCATGGCGAAGAAGAAGGCTCAGTCGGACGGCGGCTCAAAAGGCGGCTCAAAAGGCGGCTCGAAGGTTGGCTCAAAGGCTGGCTCCACAAAGGGCTCGAAAGGCGGCTCGAAAGGCGGTGGCCCGAGGCTTGACGACGACAAGTTGCAGAGACGGTTGCGCGCTTCGGCGAAGACTGTGGTGAGAAATTGCATGCAGATTCGGCCTTACGAAAATGTGCTGGTGCTGACCGACCCCGCCACCAAAAAAATTGGCCAGGCGTTGTACGAGGCTGCCTCACTGGTCTCCGAAAGGGTCCTGATGTTGATGATGCCCTCCACCCGCCAACATGGTGACGAACCTTCAGGCGCGGTCGCCGAACTGATGCGAAAGCAGCAGATTGTGCTCGCTCCTACCAGATATTCGCTGACTCATACGCGCGCCACGCGCGTCGCTCGAAATGAGGGGGCGCGCATCGCGACGATGCCTGGAATCACATTGGATGTGTTCACGGAGGGAGGCATGACTGCCGATTTTGATGCGCTGAAAGAATCGATTACAGAGGTTGGAGCCCGCCTCAAACGGCGCCGCTCAATCCGCGTCACTTCCGAAGCAGGAACTGATGTTGAATTTGAAGTTGAACCCAGACGATGGAAATTAGAAGACAATGGAATCTGCAATCGACCCGGGCAGGTCACAAACCTGCCAGCGGGCAAAGTGTTCACCATGCCGAGTCAGGGCAAAATGAACGGCAGAATCGTAATCGATGGTTCTTGGGACTCCAATCTACTAGAGGAACCCCTAACCCTCCACATCGAGGAAGGGCTCGTCAAGAAAGTCGAAGGTGGGGAGATGGCAGAGTTGGTGCGTGAGAGTTACGAAGAGGCGGCTCTACGGTTGAAACCGAAGGACCAAGGCGCTGTTTGGACTGTCGCAGAATTTGGTTTCGGGATGAATCCCAAGGCCCGACTGACCGGAAATGTGCTCGAAGACGAGAAAGTTTTGGGCACTTGCTACTTCGCAATCGGTGACAATTCCACACTCGGGGGGTCCGCCCATGTCGGCATCCAAGTTACCGGTGTTCTGAGAGAACCGACCGTCCACCTTGACGAAATGTTGCTACTTGATGGCGGTGACCTTGCCGACTGACCATCGCTCGCTGGCGCAGCAGGTTGCTAGGCAACCTTTGCACCCTAGTACTTCCCTCGCTTCGCTCAGTCCAGCGACTAGGACGCAGCGAGCGATTCGATTTTGCTAGTAGCGAGAAATTTGCTTCCAAGGCTCTACGACGGGAACGCTACGCGGAAGTGAACGGCTCAAAGTGCTGAACTGCAAACCGGACAATGCACCCACGCGTGTTCGACTCCGATGCCGCAGCGACCGCAATTCTTGCCGCTTTGGACTACGTGATGCACAAATCCTGCCGGTGGCGCTACTCTAGCCGCTCCAACTCCCCCTCCGACTTCCTTTTGCGCACCAACAGGACCTACACCATCGATGAGATGAGCGACCGAATCCATAGCAGTTGGAGGCTTCTTTTCCAAAGCGGGCGGCTCCGGCTGACCGCTTTGGACTACTGGTTGTCGCTTCGGAGTAACTGGTGGACCTGCTGATTCAAACGCCGAAGCGAGCGGGTCAGATTGAGGTTCGACCGCTGGTTCAGGAGTCACCTTTGGAGCTGGAGAAGGCTTTGCCACTGGTACTGGCTGGGGTGCCGGAGCTGGCTTGGCCACTGGTACTGGCTGGGGTGCCGGAGCTGGCTTGGCCACTGGTGCAGGAGTGG
>CAUZUN010000124.1:0-4114 GCA_963583115.1 Candidatus Thalassarchaeaceae archaeon | reverse complement strand
CAAGGTCGCTGCCAAGCCGTTTGGCCGTTATCCAGAGGAGTCTCACATCCTACGGATGTGCCGTGTCCTATATCGCTGTTTGACCGTCGGAGGGTTGAGGCGACACCCCAATGACGAGGACAGTTCTTCATGTCGGGCCTGTTGAAAGCAAGGGTGGAATGCAGGCGACAATCCGCCATCATCAGCGCCATCCCCCACCCGGTTGGAGGACTGAAACTATCAACACACATGTCGATGGCTCGCCGCTCGCCAAAATCATTTCATGGAGAAAAGCGCGCAAGGAATTGGCCCACAGGCTCCGCACACTACCACCCGACATTCTTCACATTCACACCGCCACACGCTATTCTTGGTGGCGTAAACGGCGCGCAGTTGCGATGGGAATCAAGGCTGAAATCCCAACGATTCTCCAAATTCATGCCGGAAACTTCGGTGATTTTCTGGAAAGTCGACCCAACGCCGCTCGGTCGTTCACCGACATCTGTGCCGACCCACAAGTCACACCCGTCGCCCTCACCCCTCGCCACCGCGAATTGATTGGAATACCCGATATGGAGGTCATCGGCTCTCCCGCCCCCCCCTCAAACCCGGTCGCGCCCGAAAAACGAAATCGCCACAAGTTGCTCATGCTCGCTCGCCCTTCCCCGGTCAAGGGGCACCCAATCGCTATGGCAGCGATTTCTCGGCTTCGCCGAGCTGGCCATGAAGTCGAACTTCATCTCTCTGGAGTCGAAGCGGACCACCCCGATGTGAAGCGGTTTGGCGGCGAGGAAAACGGAATCTTCGCCCGAGGTTGGGTGACTGATAGTGAGAAGGAAAATCTGCTACGAACCTCAGGAATGCTGCTGATACCATCGACTTTCGAAGGGATGCCGGTCGCTGCGATGGAGGCTCTCTCATGCGGACTTCCGGTGCTCGCCTCGGCCGCCTGTGAAGGAATACTGGGCGACGGAGGCCGAATCGTTGACGACCTATCCGTCGAGTCTTGGGCTGAGGCAATCGCTGACCTATTCACCGACAAAGAGTCTTGGCAGGCGCTCTGCGTGGGAGGACCCGCGGCAGTGGTGGAGCAGACCCCGGAGGCTCTTGGGACCCGGTGGGCTGACCTGTATGACCGCGCAATCGGAGGTGAAAGTTGATGGTGGCAGCCGAAATATTCGCACTCTCTTTAGTCGGTTTTGGAATGGCTGGCCCAGTCTGGTTTCTAGCCGACCATTGGATACAGCGGGCGTGGTTGAAAAATCACCAACTTCCAAAGATTCTGGAGGTTCCAACCGGGGAACTGCCTCACATCAGCATTCTACTTTGCGTGCGAAACGAAGCGCAGATAATCGAGGGAAAACTCGCTGACCTCGCTCGTCAGGACTACCCTCGAGAACTTCTTGAAGTGCTGTTAATCGACACCGGTTCAACTGACGATACGGTGAAACTCGCCGAGGAGTGGGCAGCAAGAGCGCTGGAGTTCGGCTCGCTGGTGAGATTCCTTTCTACGACTGGAGTCGAAGGGAAATCCGCAGCGGTCAATCTAGGGATTTCAGAGGCCGAGAGCAACATCGACATCATCATGATGACCGACGCTGATGCGCGACTCGCACCAGGCGCATTGAGGCGAGTCGCCTCTTGGATGGTCAACCCGGAAGTGGGTGCGGTCTGTGGCCGCCAAGTCGCTCTCCCTACGGAGACCAGTGAGATCGGCGAAAGTTCCAGCGGCGGTGAGTTTGGCGCCGGGGAAGTTGAATTGGAGTCATATCGGGGGTACTACAACATGGCAAGGGAGGCGGAGAGCCGCTACCATTCAACTCCGATCTTCGAAGGGTCACTCGCCGCTTACCGACGTTCAGCAATCCACAACATCGTAGCCACCTCAAACGCTGACGACAGTCAACTCGCAGTCCAAGTCACTCGAAACGGATTACGCGCCATCCACGACCCCCACCTCCACTTCTTGGAGGCGGTCCCTCTCCCGGGCAGGGGTTTCCATCTGCAGAGAATGCGACGCGCGCAGGGCGTGGTGCGGCACCTTTGGCGAAACAGTTCTCTCTGGTTTTCCCCGACTCGAAATGGGCAGATTCACAGGATGAACGCGCACGCTCACCTGCTGCTTCCTTGGATGATTCTGGGCTGGGCTGTTGCTACTTTGGCCTTCCAATTCACCTACTGGCTGAACGGCTCGTCCGAACAAATCCTCACCCTCCTATGGTGGGTTAACTTCCCTCTCGTGGGGGCAGTGATTCTCGGCGGCAGAAGGATGCGCAGTTTTCTGCATGGCATGTATTGTCTGGCCCTCGCCCAAGTGCTGACACTCGTAGGCATGAGTTTCCATCGCTGGGAACCTGAAGAATCGAGCAGGAAGAGAATCGCTGAGTACGATGCCTCACCAGAGAGGCATCTCAACAAACAATTCTAATCTTGACTTCGCCATTCAATAAGTGGTCAAAATTTTTGAAAAAAAAAGTGGCCCCCGGTGGCGCCCCAAAGGGCACCACCGAGGACCGTGTTCGTTTGTCTTTGTGTTGTATGTTAGCAGTTAGTCAACGCTCAGTTGACAACAGCAGCGCCGTCGCCTGCGACGGTTCGGCCGTTGTGGGTCACAGAGATATCTACATTGCATCCTTGTGCGCTGCAGATCTCTTCGGTTCCCTCATGCAGGAAGATGTACTCCCCTGGTTCCCATGCGTTGTCGTTGCTTCCAGCTGACTGGGTGATGCTGCAGTCATCGCCTGCTGCAACGCTGCATGTGTAGACATTGTCGCCCACACTTAGCGTCACCTTGACGAAGGACCATGCAAGGTCATCCCTGCCGGTCATCTGCATCTTGATGAGAATATCGCTCTCACCAGCTGCACTTGCGTCATCTGCCGCATCATCCGCTGTGTAGGTGTTCAATGTAGAAGCGCTGGTGTCTGTACCATCGCTTGCTAGGTTGTTCGCCCACACATACAATACTCCAGCCAATACCACAGTAATTGCGACCATCAAGATGGTTGCAATGACCGGGCTGACTGCCTGTTCATTCTTTTCGTTCTTCAT
This sequence comes from Candidatus Thalassarchaeaceae archaeon, assembly GCA_963583115.1. GTDB lineage: Archaea > Thermoplasmatota > Poseidoniia > Poseidoniales > Thalassarchaeaceae > MGIIb-Q1. Next base: position 1,084 of record CAUZUN010000124.1, on the reverse strand, counting down.
ATTATTCAGTCCTCATTCCCCCGAGGGGGTGCTCTCGCTTACACCCGTCATTGATATTAACATAGCGCACGAACCGAATCGGATTAGGTCGATTGTAAACGCTGCACTGCGCCTTTACTACAATATCTACAATCAATAGATGTAATTTTCTGTTCACCGCGCCGGTGTACTAGTACAATCAATTTGTAGCGGCGCGACTAATCTATCTGTAAATAGCCAACAATAATGCGAATTATGGAGGAGCCCGCCATTGAGGAGGTCTGTACTCTTGGAGGATGGTTTCAGCGTTGGTTGGGGAGCCTGTCGGCCATTCTAGGAATAGGTGAACAGGGTGAGAGGGCCAGCGTAGAGGGGATGGGATGCACACTCGACGAAGAACACTCAACAGCCCTGTTCATTCGCCCCCTTGGTGAGGTAGCGTATAATCGTTTTCAGCCCGCATTCGCAGGTTTCACTGTTAGAGTTGGCTAATTCAACTCGCTTTCAATCCGAAACGGTGAGAATTTCGGCTCCACCCGGGCCAATCCAAACCGTGTGCTCGTATTGTCCAATTAGGCCGCCGTCGGCGCACCTGAGAAGATGGTAGGTCTCAAGAAATCTGATATTGATTAGTTTCTTGACAAGCGCATTCCATTTGTTTTGTCTGCTCTCTTCGCTTTCTCGCGGAAAGGGCTTCTCCATCAGGGGGTACGCCCAACGCTCGGCGAATGGCAGTTGGTGATAGCGCTCTTCCAAGTAGCGTGCCATCGTTGCTCCAAGCGGTTTCAACTTCCCTTTGGAAAGTGCCTTCTTCACCGTCATGTCGCCTGTAACTCGCCAAATGTTGCTCGAGTCCCGAGCGCCCACATTTTCGATCAATCCCTGTTGACCAGTAGTATTGAACGGTTCAACCGCAAATACTCCACCTTCGGGAACTACCCCTTTGAATCCAGGATTGTCAGCACCACAAGCAAAGGAAGGGACAGAAGTTCCTGCATGAAGGTCGTAAACTTCCAACTGGTGACCACATAGATTTGAGACTGGCACAAAGCCAGCATCTCGCTGCGCCTGCTCTGCCGCCGCTCCAACCTTATGCCAAGGCGTT
>CAUZUN010000123.1:0-4116 GCA_963583115.1 Candidatus Thalassarchaeaceae archaeon | reverse complement strand
GTTGGCTGGGTCGATGCACTCCTCATGTCGAGGCATGTAGATGGGCTCACCCCAGATGATTGCAACCTCCTTCTCTCCGATGACATTGCTCCCATCTCCGCCACCGTAGTCACTGCTGACTCCCCAAAGTGCTGAGAGCATCATGAATACGATGACCACAGCGCCGGTCGCACCAAAGGCGATGTTCAATTGAAGGCGCTCTCGACGCTCATCCTCATGAGCGACCGGGTCCAACACCGCATCGAGAACTTCTGCCTCCATTTCGGAGAGTTCAGCATCCAATACTTCACCGGTCACACAGCCACGAAGTGACTGGGCATCATCAAATCGACGCCTACGAGACAAGCGGTAGGGAGCCGGTTAGAGAATCGATGTCCTCTCTGCCGCCCGGTCCAATCCCAACGACGGTAACCGTGCCGGCTGGAATCTCGGTATGACCTGCATCCTTGATGAGAGTAGCAATCAGTCCTGCTGCCTGCGCTTCTCCGAACAGGCGACGCAAAGAATCCTCATCAGCAACCTGGCAGACAATTTTGCGCGCCCCTCGCGTCATGTATTGGTCAAGCGTTTTCGGGATTTCCCGCTCCGCTTTCAACACACAGTCAGCGGCTGCGTGGCTGCATTGAGCAGCCAACTTGCCACGCGACAATTTGAGATCCTTTCGAGTAACGAAAACCATCGTTAATTCAGGCTGTGACCGGGACACTTTGAGCGACCTCCAATCGAATGGTTCTGTGTCGCTCAAGAGCTTGGCTCACCGAGACGCCGATGACAGCAGCGAAGGAAATATTTCCTAGTGCGTGGACGAGGTCGAACATGAAACCCTGTGCGAGGTATGGAGGAAGATAGGAGACCGGTTGGGTGTGCAGAACACTCAGCGAGACGAACCAATCGAAGGCGAAGCCGGCGGCAAAGCCCACAGCCATTAGGCGCGGCAACACCAACTCGCGCTTCTCATCGAGCAGCCAACTGGAGAGCAGTGCCCCAGCGCAGCCGACTAGAGACCAGCCAACCGCCTGATAGAAAGTCCACAGCCCATGACCCATCCAAAGGTTGGAGAAAAGTGCAATCACCGCAGCCAGAGCGACCGCACGACGGGCTCCAAAATGGGCGCCTGCGAGTAAAACAAGAATGGTGACCGGAGATACATTCGGTAGTGGTTCGAGAAGTATTCGACCAAAAATTCCGGCGACAGCCAAAAGGCTGAGGACCAACAGGTCACTACCCGAGTTGAGACCCTTTTCGACTTTCCAAATTCCGAACAGCAACAATCCGAAGACGGCAGCGTTCAAAGCGACCATCGCACCAGTTCCGAGTTCAACATCATGGGCTCCAAGCATTGCGACTACCGGTCTAGGGAGTGGTGGGCCTCACTTCATGCTTGCTCTTCAGCCCAAGACAAGTGGCCCGCCTACTGTGCGGGGAGGGTCAAAGAAAACGCCATTCGACGATACTCGATTCACTGAGAGGTTGGGCATCGACTGCGAGGTTTCCATGTTTGCCATCCACCCAATAGAGCCACCAGCGGTCACCATCGCCCCCGATTCCCGGACCAATGTCTTCGATGAAAATTCCAAGTGGTTGCTGGTCAAAGCCGACCTCAAATCCTGACGCATCCGCGCCCGCGTGCGTAAGGGAACCAACCGTTTCGTGCCCTTCCAGACCTCCCACGCAGGTTCTAGTCTGGTCATCCTCCACACTCTTGAGTTCTACACCTGCTGAATCTAGGAAGCGAGTTTCGCCCGCCTCGCCTTGCCACACATCCTCTGGAAATTCGAAACATATTATCTGGCTATCTTCCCAACTATCGGGAAATCCAGAACGGTCGACCTCGTGGTCGGGCGCTTGGTCGGCCACGCCGGTGACCCACGCGGTGTTGAGAACTGGGAGTAGGATGAGAGCGATGATGAGAAGGCCGAGTGAGCCGGCGGTGAGTGATTTTCTGCTGCCGAGAGCGAGGCCCGCAGTTGAGAAAAATAGCGTGATTACGAGTAGAATTTCGGAATCGATGCTGAGTCCGGTTGTAGTGGCGTGAATTTTAGGCGAGTAATCTTGGCCGGTCTGACCTGTTCCATTTGTGGGGCCGAGCGCACCCTCGACATCTTCAGTAAAGTAGCGGACTTCAAGCCAAGAGGCGTCATTTGCTGCTGCCATCACACTGGCGTTGCCGCCGACACCCGCAGTCAACCAACCCGCTTTTTGGGGATGCCAATCCCACCTCAGTGTGTGAGTCCAGTTAGTTCCATTCACATAAATTGAGATTCCTGTCCAATATCCTGATTCGGTATTGTGAGGTACTGCCAGTTCTAGTGAACTATGATTATCCCCTTTTAATTCACTCAATTCACCGGTGACTGGCCCCTCATCGATTACAAATTCATACTCACAATTTGTAGCAAGAAAAAAGCAGTGAAAAATCACCGAATCAAAATCACCCGTGATTGTGGCTCCACCTAGATTGATGGGAATTGAGGGAGCGATTCCTAATGTCTTTGAAGAGTAATTTGATACCGCCCCGTTCGGTTGAATATCGAGTACTACGAGGCGGCTTTCTTCCACACCTTGAAGAATCACTTGAACTCCAAATGAGTCGTTTTGGCCTAGGAGTGTCACGAATGAAGGCGGTGTTCTAATCTTCCAAGAACCGGAAAGACCGGTAATTGAAGGAACATCCCAAGTAGTAAAATTCGAGCCGTTGGTCGACCACGAATACAGATTACCACTCTCATCGCCGGCAGCGAAACCCCATTCTCGATTTTCAGAAATTAAACCCAGATAAATTATCCCGATTCCATTTCGGTAGCCTGTCCGCTGCTCGGGAAGGGAGTTTTTGAATAGGGTTGAGCCATTGTCTGGCGAAAGTCCGTAGAAGGCAGTTTCTCCGGGAACATGGACCGATTTTGTGGTATCATTTTGGGTACCCGAATAATAAAACAGTTCGCCTGTTACACCCCAAGCAACAGATTCTGTTTCCGTAGACCAGAGAAGTTCTCCGCTCTGCAAATCATGCGCCGTCACATGGCCGCTGGTCCAGCCGTTGACGACCATCTGATGTTCCCTAACATTGAGGATTGGAGATATCTCGAAACCTGTGGTGGATTGCTGATTACTATAGCGCCAAGCGAGGGTCCCGTTCTGCAGATGAAATGCGTACAACCCCGGTGCCTTCCCCTCATCCCATGGACCCCCTGGTGAGTCGCTTTTTCCCCCTACTTTCACAATTACTAGGTCATCGAAAATCAGCGGTTTTGTCGAAACATAACCCGAATCGAGGTCTTTAGTCCATTGAACTGGAGGTAGAACCCACTCCGGTTGTTCGGGTACTGAGGATTCGTGGGCGACGGACGGCGCTGGGATGAGCAGGCAGGCGATGAGGGCGAACAGCAGGAGCGCCATCGGTGTTGGTTGCGAGGTGAAGCGCATTGGAAGACCTCAGAGGCGGCGGCCAATGGCCTCCTTCAGGGCGGCGCTGACCGCTTTGCCATCAGCACCTGAACCCAATTCACCGATGACCACTCCCATCAGAGGGCCCATCGCTGCCATTCCCCGTTCTGCCACAAAGTCAGCACGCTCATCCAAAATACGCTCGACGACCGCCTCAATCTCGCCTGTGTCGGCTGGAATCACTCCCAACTCCTCAGCGCGAGCGGCGATGGCTGTGCGAATCGAGGCTGCATCGCCGTTGGCGGCGTTCCAATCGCCTGAAGTCAAAAGTCGAGCGGCGAGAGGCACCAAACCATCACGAGTTACGCCGCCGGATTCCCTCGCTTCGAGGCAGAATCCGATGAGAGAGAGGGGGATGTCGCTTGAATTTGGAGCGTGCGATAAACCGGCGATTTCTTCTTGGGTTCGGTCGAGCAGTAAACTGGCCCACGCTTTGTCTGGGAGAGGGTCAAGACTTGAAGCGAGATTTCCCTTGACCCCTGCTAGGAACTCTTCGTCCTCTTCTCGACCGAGTAGCGCATCGACTTGATTCTCTGAGAGGTCGCACTGTGTTAGCTCGGCGCGGCGCTGGTCACTTGTCAGCGGAGGATTCGAAGCGATTTCATTCCAGTGCGACTCACTCAATGCGAAGACCGGAACATCAGTTTCAGGATACATCCGCGCTCCGCCGGG
>CAUZUN010000122.1:0-4124 GCA_963583115.1 Candidatus Thalassarchaeaceae archaeon | reverse complement strand
GAGCCGCCTCTTTCTGGTAGGTTGACCAGCCATCGAACCCATCGAAGTCGGGAATTGGTCGATGGCTCTCATCAGCGCTGTCGAATCGGATTCCCATCGCTCGGTCGGAGCGCCACCAAAATGCACTAGAATGGTCCATGACAGCATCTTCAATCGCTTTTCGGCTGGCAGCATCGTAATTCCAACGAGCTACAAACAACGCACCCGGCCGCGCAATCGCTGCTTTCTCCGCGGCGATTTCAGCCAATGTTTCGCCCAACACATCGGTGTGCTCGAGTGCCAACTCGGTCAGCACACAGATGTCCGCATGAACAAGCCGAGTCGAATCCAAGCGACCTCCAAGTCCAGTCTCGATCACAGCCCTATCGATTCCAGCCTCGGCAAAAGCGATCATCGCGACAAGAAATGTTGCCTCATAGTAGGAGGGAAGAGTCACCGGCTCATTCAGAGCAACCTCTCGAACTCTCTCCAACGCCGCATCGAACCGGTCCGATGAAATCGGAACCCCATCAATCCGGATTCTCTCCTCCACAAAGCAGAGATGGGGCGAGGTGAACATGCCACAACTTCTTCCTGAGAGTGAGAGAGCATTTGCGAGAATTACACAGCATGAGCCCTTGCCGTTGCTGCCGGCGACATGAATTGAAGGAAATCGCATCTGCGGCATGCCGAGACGAGCCAACAAAGCCGCAGTCACCTCAAGACCCGGCCTCATGCCAACGCTGCGCATCTCTTCCAACCAGCCTCGCACATCACTCATTCGACTCCCCCCCAACACCTACCGTTGCACGGTCGCCTTGAAATGACCTTTGAGGGTCGGACGGCCATGAGCGGCATGGAGAGGGTGGCTATTCTCAAGGATGCCATGTTGTCGCAGTGGCGCTCGATGGGCGGAATGGCGGCGATGTTCGTCGGCACGATTTTCATCGCAATTTACATCCAACCCTATTGGGACAGACCGGAGTCTCGGGCGTTTGGTGAAGCGGGTACCACGAAAGCGGGTTTCATCCTCATTGAATTCGTGCTGATTCTAGTTTTCACTGCCATCATCATCTGGTTAGCGCGCAAGGGTCTGCAATGGATAATCAAGTGGGCCGTTCTCATTATCCTCTGGATTTCCCTCTCTTATGCTCTAATTCCGTTGGCCTCCTACGCCATGGACACTCCAACCGAGCCGTTTGAATTTCGCGATGAGGAGGGAAGTGGTGAACTTCTGCTCACCGAAGTGGACCCGAGTATCTTCATGATGGTCGAAAAGGATTCTCAAGGGACTGTGACCAATCTGATGCGAATGCAGTCAAACGCTGGATTGGAGCCGGGTGGTGGGTCTGCGACTTTATGGAACTGGTCGACGCATACTGGCGGAAACGGAACTAACGACGACGCATACCAATACTCTGCGCATCGGAGCCAATTGACCTCTCAAGGTGACAAATATGTCTACTGCGACTCGACTCGCTGGGTCGAGTTAGATGCAGCCGATGGTGCAGTCGTGGACGAAGATGATGACAACTGCCAAGTCGGATTCAGAGATGGTGAAAACAAGTGGATGGTTGACAACCAGTTCTTGACAAGGCTTGACCCCTTCAAGGACCATCAGTCGATTGTCGGCTGGATTTACCGCCTTCCCGAGAATTACATAGGTTCGGACCATCTCTTCGCTACCGTACCATCAGATGGCGTTGTATTACTCGTTGGAGAGCGGTGGGCCGGTCTTGTCGAGATTCCCGATTCACAGCACACCGGCCAATTTGGCGAAGTGAATGCCACTGTGCTCTGGTCAATCACTCCGGAGAGTGGAGACAGTTTCACCGCCACGGCGTGGGGTGAGAGCCCGTTTGTCGCATCGAATGATACTGACAGTAGATTACTTCTCATTGGGACTGATTATGGTTCAGTCTACGGCTACACTTGGGAAGATGGTGCGATTTCAGAGGCTGAACATGTCAAATTTAACGAGCGTGGTGCGTTTGACGGACCAATCCGTGGACTCATGCTCGCCGACGATATGGGTGACGGTTACACCGACCTCTTCGTGGTTGATGATGACAGACTCAGGATGTTCTCTGGCTGGTCGCTTGTCGAGCAACTCAATGTCGCCGCTCCAGCAGGAAATGGCAGCGTCGGATTGGCGCTGAATACTGTGGACGAGCCGGCTTGGGAAGAAATCGGAATTGACAATGGAATTGTCACAGTTGTAGCAGAAGACGGTTGGCAAAGTGGAGTCATAGCAACGCCGGCAACTCAGCCCGCCTACATTCTGCAGGATTCAGCGGGCTACTGGATGGCAATCAACTGGTCACATATCTTCGCTCTAATTTTCTCAACGGCCTTGATGGCAGCGCTTACAATCCGGCCTGAATGGTATGTAGTCAACACCGCTGGAATCCTCACGGGCGCAGGCGTGATTACAATAATCGGAGTCAGTTTTGTTCCTACGCTGATCATCATTTTCATGGTGGTAACCGCAATTTACGACTGGTATGCCGTCTACAAATCCAAGCACATGCTCGACCTCGCTGACACGATGATAGGGCTCAAACTGCCTATTCTCTTGGTCGCCCCCGAAAACAAGGGGTATTCCTTCCTCGACGAGGGTGATGATGCCATGACAGGTATGGGTGATGATTCTGCGCCGTCAGCCGCCGCGGCCGTTCCCCCATCTGGTGGAGATAGGCCAAGTGCGGGCGAAGGAGATGGCGCTAGCGCAACTGGCGGAATTCCCGAAGGTGCACCACCTCCACCCCGGGCAAAGCCGAAGAAGCCCGGTGGAGATGCTCTCTTCATGGGTCTTGGTGATGTCATATTCCCTGGAATGTTGGTGATATCCGCTCTCACATTCCTGCCTGATGGGGATGGATTCTTCGGACTCTCCGCACCTATGTTCGTAGCGCTCGGTACGCTTGTCGGCGGGCTTGCGGGATACTTCACGCTCATGTCGTATGTTGCAATGGGTAAGCCTCAAGCAGGATTGCCACTGCTGAATGGCGGCAGCATTCTCGGCTACGTGATAGCCGGCCTACTAGCGGTAGGTAGCGCCTCCCTCTCATTTGGCATCACTCTCTTCTGAAAGAGGGTGAGTATTGAAGGGGCGAGGCCCTTCGGCGAGGTTGAGGAAGATGCTGGATATCAACATGTTTCGCGACCATGCGGACATCGTTCGAGCCGACCACGATAAGCGTGGAATCCCTCACGACTCAATCGATGAGGTGATTCGCCTCGACGACGCTTGGAAGAAGGCGCGCTACGATGCTGACCAAATCCGCCGGCAACGGAATCAAGCAGCGCGTGGAATCTCCGAGGCGAAGAAGGCTGGTGACACCGCTGAAGCTGAGAAAATCTTGGCTGAAGTCGCAGACTTGGGAAGCCAGATTGAGCAGTTGGCGGGGGAGTCCGACCGGTTGGAAAGTGAGCGGGATGTCCTGCGAATGAGAATTCCAAATATACTCCACACAGATGTCCCAGTTGGCGAAGATGAAGGCGGAAACACGCAACACTCGCTGCACGGTGAAAAGCCGAAATTCGACTTTGAACCAAGGACTCACAATGACATTCTGGAGATGAACAACTGGGTTGACCTGCCAAGAGCGGCCAAGGTCGCAGGCAGTCGATTCTACTTCCTCAAAGGGGATCTCGCAAGACTTGAACTCGCAATCCAACAGTACTCTGTGGACTTCATGACTGCAAGAGGATTCACCTTCGTCCAACCCCCGGTGATGATGAATCGAAAGGCGTACGAGGGCGTTACCGACCTCGCTGATTTTGAGACCGTGATGTACGATGTTCAGCCCGAGGGATTCTACACGATAGCAACCAGCGAACACCCGCTGACGGCGATGTACATGGACGAGGTCATCGAACCGAGTCTGCTACCGATAAAGATGGTCGGAGTATCGCCCTGTTTCAGAAGGGAAGTCGGAGCTCACGGGCAAGGCGACAAGGGGATTTGGCGGGTTCACCAATTCACCAAGATTGAGCAGATTGTCATCAGCCATCCGGACGATTCATGGGACTTCCACGAGGAATTGCTCACCAACTGTGTCGACCTTTGGGATTCGCTGGGTCTGCACTACGAAGTGGTCAACATCTGCACTGGTGACATGGGTACTGTCGCGGCCAAGAAA
>CAUZUN010000121.1:0-4125 GCA_963583115.1 Candidatus Thalassarchaeaceae archaeon | reverse complement strand
AAACCTGAGTCTGGCGCCAAGCCTAATGTATTCTACATCGAGGCCAGCGAGGAGATGCTCGACCCGAGCGCGACCGAGTTTACCGGTGGCGGCATGTGGACAGAGCAGGAGGTTGGAGTCGGACACTTTGCGAAGTACGCGGAGTCAAGAGCCTCTGAGGCAGACACCCCCTCAATGTTGGTTCAACTGGCGTTGGACAAGAAGGCGAAGAAGGCCAACCCACGCGACCAGGCCATAATTCGGGATGTGATGGCGAAACTGAAGGAGGATGCTGGCAAGCCGACGCGCTCCTACGACCAACCCTCCAAGGGGATTCTCTGGGATTCCGAAGTTGCGGGCTACATCGTCACTAAGGGAATGGCGTCTGGCCTCTATCTGTTCATGATCGCCGGTGCACTGGTTTTCAGCGACGAATTCCTCGTCGAATCCAACTTCTTCACGGTTGTTGGCAGCATCGTTCTCGTTCTGATGGGATTGACTGGATTTTTGCTCGTGAAGGATTTGGACCGGCCAGAGAGATTTCTCTATGTGCTGCTGCGACCAAACTTCAACTCTTGGCTCGTTAAAGGCGCCTATATCATCGCAGCGTTTTCGGTGATTGTTGTCCTTCACATTCTGCTCGACCTTTCTGGCCTCGACCCAAATCTGCACTACCCACTCGCCTTCATTGGTGCGCCTCTGGCGTGGATGACCGGCACCTACACCGGATGGCTGCTAAAGCAGGCTAAAGGCAGGACAGAGTGGGCGCGCAGAAGTTCAGCCCGGATTGCATTTACCGGAACTATCGAGCTGCTCGCCTTCGGATTCTTGATTCCGACACTCGCATTTATCCAGAGCGGAACACCAGACCCAGTGCTCGTCACGAGGGCGCCCTACATGATTTACGCAATCGTTTGGGGTATTCTCATTTGGTTCGGATTCAAACACATTCGAGGCGACCTTCGGAAGGCACAGATGGAGCCACTATTGTGAGGTGAGAAGATGGTAGTCAAGAGGTCAATCATCGAGCGAATCGCCGAGAGTATCCGGCTGATTCCGAAGATTTCCGACAGGGAATTGGCAACCGGAGCACAAGGCCCACTGCGCGCCTACCCCGACTCGGATAACTGGCACGACCACATCGAACTCGACGCCAACGCATGGCCGAAGCGAGTTGAGCGGAACTACTCACTAGTTCCAACCACCTGCTTCAACTGCGAGTCGGCTTGCGGATTATTGGCGTATGTCGACAAGGAATCCGGCCAAGTTTCGAAATTTGAGGGAAACCCCGACCATCCGGGCAGCCGTGGCCGCACCTGCGCCAAGGGTCCAGCGACAATCAACCAGATTCAGGACACCGAGCGAATTCTCCACCCGATGCGACGCAAGGGTCCACGCGGTGCAGGTGAATGGGAACAGATTACCTGGGAGCAGGCACTTGACGAAATTTCCGCAAAAATCCGTGCCTCCCTCAAGACTGGCGCAAAGGACCGCGTGGTCTACCATGTGGGAAGACCTGGCCATGAGGGGTACACAAATCGAGTGCTGAAGGCGTGGGGTGTAGACGGCCACAACAGCCACACCAACATCTGTTCAGCCGGGGCGAGAATGGGGTATGCACTTTGGCACAAACACGACCGCCCATCGCCTGACCACGCCAACGCGAAGGTCATTCTGCTAACCTCCTCACACTTGGAAACAGGCCACTACTTCAACCCCCACGCGCAACGAATTCTGGAGGGTATGATGGATGGTGCAAAGCTGATTGTCATCGACCCGAGACTCTCCAACACCGCTGCCATGGCCGACCACTGGGTGCCGACCTGGCCCGGCTCCGAGACCGCTCTCTTCCTATGTTGGGCGAAGATGATTATCGACAAAGGGACCTACGACCGCGACTTCCTCGAAAACTGGGTAAATTGGGAGATGTGGCTTGAGGCAGCCCACCCAGACGAGCCCCGCACCTTCGAGAGGTTCATCGAACTCTTGAAACTTGAATACGCCGAATATACCCCTGAATTCGCCGCTGAGGAATGTCGGATTCCCGTCGAACAGGTGATTGAGGTCGGTGATATCGTCGCCGAGGCGGGCTCTGCGCTCTCTTCGCATATTTGGCGGGCGGCGGCGATTGGCAATCTTGGCGGTTGGCAGGTCGCCCGCGCTCTTCATTTCCTCAACGTCTTGACCGGCTCGGTTGGAACGGTTGGTGGCACTGCGCCAAACTCATGGGCGAAGTACAAGCCGACGCTGTTTGATGAGCCGCCAGACCCAGACGGCTGGAACGAGTTGCACTTTCCGCCAGAATACACCCTCGCCCACTACGAGATGAGCCACATCTTACCGCACATGGTGAAGGAAGGCCGCGGCACCATGGATGTCTACTTCACGCGTGTTTTCAATCCGGTCTGGACATATCCAGATGGCTTCTCTTGGATGGAAATGCTGCAGAACGAGGAGTCGGTCGGTTGCCACATTGCCTTGACACCAACATGGAACGAGACTGCCTTCTTGGCAGACTATGTTCTACCAATGGGTCACGCTTCAGAGCGCCATGACATCAATTCCTATGCCACCCAAGCAGGGAAGTGGGTTGCATTCCGCCAGCCGGTTCTTCGAGAATATGCTCGGCGGGAGGGCAAGGAGGTGGAGTTCACTCACGAGGTCAACCCGGGCGAGGTGTGGGAGGAAGATGAGTTCTGGATTGAACTTTCATGGCGAATCGACGACGGCACGATGGGAGTTCGCGACCACTTCATCAGCCCTTACCGAGAAGGCGAGAAAATCACCGTTGAGGAGTATTATCAGTTTACATTTGAACATGTTCCCGGGCTTCCAGAGGCGGCAGAAAAGGAAGGATTGACAGCCCTGAACTATATGCGCAAGCATGGCGCATTCTTGATTGAGCCATCGGTCTATAGCGTGCATGAGCGGGAAAACGCCGAGGGCGACAAGGTCGGCTGGCCAACCCCTTCAGGCAAGCAGGAGTTCTACTCAAACACGATGGTCGAGTTCGGATATCCTGAGCACCCTATCCCTCACTACCGCATCAACAGTCATGTTCATCCTTCCAATTTGCAAGGTGATGACGAGTTCTGCCTACTGCCGAACTTCCGCCTCCCACAGCACATCCACTCCCGCTCAGCAAACTCGAAATGGTTGTCTGAAATTGGCCACAAGAATCCGATTTGGATTCATCCGACTGATGCAGCAAAGTTGGGAGTAGCAGAAGGTGAACTACTGAAAATCAAGACTGAAATCGGTTGGTTCGTCGACAAGGTCTGGGTGACCGAGTCGATCAAACCCGGAGTAGTAGGCTGCTCCCATCACATTGGAAGGTGGCGCAGAAAGCAAGACCGTGGCAATCGTTTCCTCACAAACACAGTCGAGATTTCCGATCTTGGCGATGGTAAAATGCGGATGCGAACGGTCAAAGGAGTGCGCCCGTGGAAGTCGTCTGACCCAGACACAAACCGCATCTATTGGCGTGATGGAGGAGTCCATCAGAACCTCACCCACGCGGTACAACCCGACCCAATCAGTGGCGCCCATTGTTGGTTGCAGAAAGTTTGGCTCTCGAAGCCCGGTGAGGACGAACTTTACGGTGACATTGAAGTGGACACTGTAAAATCGCATGAATACTATCAAAAGTGGAATGCATGGGCCAAGGAACGAGAGACCCACCCGAGAGGCGAGCGGAGACCACTTTGGATGAAGCGACCATTATCACCCAGGCCGGAACATTGGATCCTTACTGAGAAGGAATGAAAATGGAATTTGAAATTTTAATTGCCATTCTTTTAATTTTGATGACTGCGTTCATGTTTGCCCCTCTTGGACTAGGTGGTGGGGTCCTCTATGTCCCTATTTTTCTGTTCCTTCTTGATTGGGAAATTCATCTCTCCTTGGTTGCATCTTTGATACTCGTCTGGATGGTTTCTCTAGGCAGCAGGGTAGCCCATTCTAAAGGTGGGTATGCTGTAGTTAGTGTTGGGAAAAAGGGCACAAAGGCAGCTTTAGCAGGTGCGATTTTTGGTGCAATTTTAGCATCAATTTTCATCAGTCAACTGGGAGATATGTCTATCAAAATCACATCAACATTCCTTTTAATTTGGGTTTTATACTCAACTGTAAAGAAACTTACTTCCG
>CAUZUN010000120.1:0-4134 GCA_963583115.1 Candidatus Thalassarchaeaceae archaeon | reverse complement strand
TGAAATCAGTACTGCTGCTCACGCGCCAGTTTCGAACACGCGAATTCAATCGATTGCGTTCGAACCGATTGAAATCCCGCCCGAGCCCCCATCAATCGACAAAATGCCATCCACGCCAACTCTTACAAGCGACTCAACCCATCACATAGTGATGGAAACATAAAGACAGGAGCAGCAACGTAAGGCAACCATGGGATGGAAGCAGACGCTCCAGATGAAGGTCGGCATCGACGTCGATATCCTCACTGAGAAGAAGACCTGGCAAGCCTTCGCCGTCTCCATCTTGCTCTTTGCTGTGATAGCATACTCCGGCCTCTCAGCATTCGGCGTAGCATCCTCCATGTTCGGAGTTGGAGGTGAAGTCAGGGAGGTTCCCGACTTTGAGATGCAGACGGTCAATAGAACTGGAATCGAAGACAATCTCACCAACGAATCCGGCTGGTTCACTCTCTCAGACCATCGTGGCAAGGTCATCATCCTCGACTTCATGGCGCACGCTTGTGGCAGTTGTCACTACGCTCAGATTCACTTTGAAGAGGAGTTGGCGACTTGGGAGAACCTCAGCGGACCTTATCCTGTCATGATTGTCTCGATCGGCAGTTGGTATGCACTAGAGGACCTCGAATTTCTCAACGAGTCAGAACCAGAGGAGAAGTATTTCGTTCCTCAATGGGTATTGGGAACTGGCGCCTCGGATTCGGTAATCCTCAATGGGAGCAGCGGCGACAGAGGAGACATCGTAGAGCAATACTTCGCACAACAGATTCCATTGATGCTGGTCATCGACCATGAGGGTTTCATCGTCGGCAAGCAGAACTCGGGAACACCCATAGAAGGGTGGGGGGAGTTCGATGCGGCGGTGGTTTCGGCGAACCTTGGGGAGGGTGAGGACCTTCGGATGGGGTTGGCGGAGGTCGACAAAAGTTTCACTGGCATACTTGTCTTGGGACTCATGTTGGGAATTCTAGTCTACTTCTCACCTTGTGCGTTCCCAGTTTTACCCGGTTACATCGGCTACTACATCAGCCTCGGTCTAAGGGAGGACGAACTTCGCGAATCTGGCAAACTCAAGGGTCCAATGCCCAAACACATCACAGTCGGGCTTCTCGCCGGGCTCGGAATGATGACTTTCTTCGGAATTCTGGGGTTGCTTGTTCTCGGGCTATCTGAGATAATTGACATCACTAGTTATCTTCACAGATTTGCAATCTTTGTCGCCATTCTTCTGCTCGTTCTTGGCTCCTTCATGCTGATGGGCGGCACGGCTCGTCTGCTCGGCTGGATTGACAAGTTGATTGTGCATCGATTCTCAACAACTGAGGCTGACGAGCGGTTTACACCTCGTCGAAACATGTACCTGTGGGGATTCGGCTATGCCGCTGCGTCGGTCGATTGCACGGCTGCGATTGTAGTCCCCTATCTTGGTTATCTCGTCGGAAGCGGTACATCTGCAGTTATCTCAGGCCTTGGCGGAATTATGCTCAGCGTCTTCCTTTTGATGATGGCTGTCACGGTGGTCGTCGGTATCGGTAGCAACAAGATTGAAACATTCCTCCGCAAAGCTACGGGCATGATCAAGATGGTCGGTTCTTGGATGATGATGTTCGCTGGAATCGGGCTGCTCATCTACTTGACACAGCCTCAATTGATTTCTTCACTTCTCTGAAAAAAACCAATTGTTTTTGAAAATGACATGTTGATGCACCGATGGCAGTTCTGAACTATTACTCGATTTCGCACTTCTTCATCTGGTTCTTGGCTGCTAGATTCACTAAAATTAGTTGGGCAGCATTTTTCATTCTATCAATCGGTTGGGAACTGTTGGAATTGGTGTTGCCATTCGAGTTTGCAGTCGAAACTATCGACAACAAACTCGGTGATGTGATTGTCAATACAGTCGCCTTCTACCTCGGTTTGAAATGGCGACAGTCGGCCGAAAACTGACAACAAATCGTCCATCAATTATCGTGACAAAAACGGGCCAAGAGCGCGCACGGTTGACTGATAAACCTCCCTTCATTCGCCAAGAGTGAATGGTTGCTCTAGGCATCAACCTCATCATCGTGATGGCGGTGCTGATTGCTGCTTATATGGCGTGGAACATCGGCGCCAACGATGTTGCAAATGCGATGGGAACCAGCGTCGGAAGCGGCGCTCTCACCCTCAAACGAGCCATCATCGTAGCCGCGGTGTTTGAGTTCGCCGGGGCGGTCTTCTTCGGAAGTCACGTCACCGACACGATTCGCAAGGGAGTGCTCGACTTCGGTGGCAGTGACTTAGGCTACGAGTTGAGCCAGAAACTGATGTTTGGATTCATGGGAGCGCTTCTGGCTGCTGCAATCTGGCTGACAATCGCCACCAAGTATGGTCTTCCAGTTTCGACCACCCACAGCATTGTCGGAGGGGTCATCGGAATGGGTCTCTACATTCAGGTGGATTCGGTGAATTGGGGCAAGGTCTTGGAGATAGTCATGAGTTGGATAGTCTCACCGCTGCTAGGTGGTATCATCGCCTATCTCTCTTTCATATTAATCAAACGAGTAATCATGAATCATGAAGATCCAGTCGAACGGACGCGGACTATCGCTCCTCTACTCGCCCTGCCGACCTTCTTCGTGCTCGGTCTGGCCCTCCAGTTCAAAGGCCTCAAGGGGTTCTACTCAAACTTGGATGCAAAGGGAATAATCGACAAATCACTCTGGCTCCCTCCCAAAGATGGCACAACCTTCAACCCGTTCGTGGAAGGGGCGTGGATTCCACTCAACAGCCTGCTCGTCGCTCTGGCAATCGGGATGTTTGCGAGTACGATTCTTTGGCTGATTCTACGGCGCTACGAGTTCAAGGAGGAGGGCTACGCTGGAGTTGAGCGGGTCTTTGTCTGGTTGCAAATCATCACAGCTTGCTATGTTGCGTTTGCGCACGGGGCGAATGATGTTGCAAACGCGATTGGGCCGATGGCTGCAATCTATGAGATTGCGACCTCGGCTACTGGCACTCTGTCATCTGAACAGGTAGATGTTCCAATCGGGCTTTTGCTGTTGGGGGGTGCGGGAATTACGATTGGTGTTGCCACATGGGGCTACAAAGTGATGGATACGATTGGAACGAAAATCACTCACATCACACCTTCGCGAGGCTTCGCCGCCGAGTTCGGTGCTGCTACCACGGTACTCATCTTCTCGATGCCATTCCTTGCGGTGCCGATTTCTACGACCCACACTTTGGTAGGTGCTGTGGTTGGGGTTGGGCTTGCAGGTGGTGCATCTGCGGTCGACTTCCGAGTATTCGGTAAGATTGCTGCTAGTTGGGTGGCAAGTCTGCCAGTCGCTGGCGCTGGGGCTGTCATCTTCTTCATCCTGTTTGCAGGTAGTGCGACAAATGTCGCCATCGTGACAGTAATCGCCTTTGCTATCACTGCATATGTGGTTACTCGGCCAACCGATGAGGATGTGCTTGAGAAAGCCCAGCTCATTTCCGAGGTTCCAATCCTACTACCCGTTGCAACAGAAGTTGTCTCAACACCGTTTGAGCTGTTCCATGAACACGCCAAGGCGGTTGAGAAGACGGTAGATTGTATGCTTGAGGCAGTAAAGGCAGCCGTTGGTGAGGGCGACGCAGCAGAGCCAATCCAAGCCACAGTGTCAGCGGAGTTGGAGGCAGACGGCATGAAGGCGGCTCTCAGAGACGAGGTAGGGCGAGGCGTCAGAATTACGATTGGTAGGCAAAATTTCCTTTACATGATTTCCTTGCAGGACCGGATTGCCGACTACGCCCAGAATGTCGCTGAGCAACTATCCTTCCGCGAACTCTATGAAAATCAGGAAGCGAGAGACAATCTTGTGAAGATGGCAGAGGCCGTCGTCGCTACCGTACGCAGATACGAGGACACTGTTGAGCAACTGAAGAATCTCAGTCAATCTGGGTTCACTGCCAAGGAGAAGAGGAACTTGCACCGACTAATTCGTGAAGTCAACAGACTTGAGCATGAGGCTGATGAGGTCGAGCGGGATTCTGCAGCATTCGTATTCAGCGAGGGCGAAGATGAACCTCTCGCAGCGATGCACATGTATCGAGTCCTACAACGGCTCGACGATGTTGCCAACGCCTGCGAAAAGGCGGCAAACTCCTTCCTAC
>CAUZUN010000119.1:0-4144 GCA_963583115.1 Candidatus Thalassarchaeaceae archaeon | reverse complement strand
ATTCCGGGACTTCTGAGTTGACGAAGTCAAGATATGCGTCGGTTGTGACATTGAATCCGTTGGGAATTCGCACGCCGGAATTTGATAGATTTTTGTGCATCTCTCCGAGAGATGCACCTTTTCCACCGACTGTGTCTGAATCATCCATGCTGACTTCGTCAAACCACTTCACCAGTTTACACTCGACCATTCCCCGTTGCCCCCGCGAGCGTCGCTCGCAAGTGTGGGGAGTTTGGGATAGTCCATAATTGTGGGGAGTGAAAAAATGAAACCGGTTCGGAAATTTGGCTCATTATGGTAGGTTTTCCGGGAGGGGGCCTGACTCATTGTGGTGAAAAATCGAGCAGAACTTTCCCTCGGTTTTTTCGGTCGTGAATGTACTGCTGCGCCTCTGCCACCTGCTCAAACCTGAACACCTTGTCGACGATTGGAGAGATTTGCTCAGCCTCCAACATCGCCACCAATGCTGACACCTGTTTTTTCAGGACTGCCTCATCCTTCCAATTTCCCATGTGCACGCCAAAGACCGCCTTGTTTGAATTCATCATATTGAAAGGCTTGAACTTCGGAGTTGTCAGCATCATTCGCAGCGCTGTAATCATCGACCGTTTGCTTCCTTTCACGGCGGCAGAGCCGCCAAACGCGTACATTCTGCCGCCAGAGCGCAGTGCTTTGTAGGAGCGCATCATGTGTTTGCCTCCCACCGGGTCCAAGGCGTGGTGGACTCCGAGTCCATCTGTCTCTCGCTTGCACACTTCCACGAAATCCTCGCTCTCCCGGTCGATGTATCGCATTCCGAGCGAGCGTACGAAGTCCGCTTTTCCTGAGGAGGCAGTGCCGAACACCTTGGAGGCCCCGAGAGCCTCTGCGAGTTGTGCGGTCGCCGTTCCAACTCCCCCTGCAGCGTGGTGCACGAGAATCGTGTCTCCGGCTTGGAAATTCCCGAGGTAGGTCAGCATATGGTGCGCTGTCAGATAGGTGACTGGAAGTGCTGCTGCGGAGTCAAACGAGATTGAATCCGGCAGATGAAAACAGCGGTCAGCGCGGGTCAAAACTTGCTCCGAGTAGCCGCCAATCCCGCACAATGCGACGACCCTGTCGCCCAAAGAGAGGTTCTCGACATCCGCTCCAAGTTCCTTCACAACTCCCGAGATTTCGTAACCCGGTGAGAATGGGAAGGGTGGCACTGGGGAGTAGAGCCCCTGGCGCATCATCAGGTCTGCGAAGTTGATTCCGGCCCGGTGCACTTCCACCAAAACTTCCCCCGGCTCGGGTTGAGGCGAAGGCGATTCCAAAATTTCAATCGCTTCCATGCCACCTCGTTTTGTATAGACAACTGAGCGCATTTTCAGTCCTCCAATTTCATTCTACAAGAATCAGCAGGAACGCCTGTGCGGAGGTGTTCAAGAATTGCCGGGATATCCTCATCGGGATTCTTGATTGAATACCAAATTTCTTCGGGGTAGACGACGCATGAGATGCCATTCTCACAAAAGTCGAGGCATCCTGACTTCTGCACTCTGACTCCCGAAATTCCCTCTGATTTGGCCGCCATCTTGAGGCGTTTCATCACTTCCAAACTTCCGCGTGCGGAACAGCAAGGTCGAGCAGCATTCGCATCTCTCTCATGTGCGCAGATGAAGACATGGCGAGAATATCCGGGCTCTTTCCTACCCTTCGGGTCCTTCGTCATGAACGGGGGATGGGCTTCGCGTCAATAGCATTTCAGCCCGATTTTGGCTTTGTATTCAATCCGTATCCACTGCCGGAAGCGGCTGAGGCGGGTGATGCTTTCTGGTCAAAGTTGGTCAAGTTTTGCAGCGAGAACGAAATCCGATTCGGTCAAACCGTCGATTTTGTGTGTCCAAATCGTCACTTTCACTCGACCCCAACCGAAGTCGAAGTCAGCGTGGTGAAATTCCTCTTCACAGACTGCGCCAGCAGCGTTCACAAAATCGAGCGCAGTTTGAAAATCATCGAATGGCCAAGTCCGCTCGAGGTGGTGTCCATCGACCACCTGCCAGCCATCGTTAAGTTCGGCTTGCAACGGGGTCAATCCTGCTTCGTCGAGAGGTGGAACTCCACCTTCACAAGGGATGCAGCGCTTCTCATGCAGCGCCATTCGACTCAACCCCAAACATGAGTGTCATTTGAACCAGTAGAGCGCTTTTCGACCTCTTCATGCAGGGAGTTGCGCCTCTTCATGTCATCCCGCTCAAAGTCGAGTAACTCTCTGTCCTCGATGTATGGCGGTCGCATATGGCAGATGAGAATCACATCAACGATTACATCACGCGCGAGATAGTGATAGTTGAAGTCGGCAGTGAGGAGTTCGATGCTGCTTTTGTTAGTCCCAATCAATCGACCGTACATCATCGGCTCGGCTCCTTCTGGAAGTGCCCGAGCATCTAGCAGTACCTCAATCAAGTCGTCACGGCGAAGTCCACAGCGTCTGTCGATTAGTGGCCCACTGAGTACATCTTGAATGTCGGAGAGGTCCGGTTTTCCGGCATCCTTCCAAAGTGTCTTAGCCCAGTCTGGCAGGTCAACTTCCACCTTTTTCTTGCTCCCCTTTTTCGCAGCCATTTCGCTCGCCCCAACCGACCTGAGAGGCCCGACCCTTGAAAAGAGTCCCATCACTCAATCGGCTAATTCCGGTGAGTTTGTGGAACGCACTTCCGAGACCAAGAAGAGGAACCACTCGCTGAAATGTCACCTCACTAGAAGAAAATTGTAACTAATGTATTGAAGAGGGATGGGCAAGCCGGCAGACTCGGAGGGAGTCTTGTGGCAAGAGTCGTCTGGAAAAAATTGCCAACGGTATTGACTGCCGACGAGTTGCTCGATAAGGCGTTCAGCCGGGCAACCAAAGCGAAGGACCAGGTCGAAGACCCAAACAAGATGTTTCGGACGCGAAAGCAGATGATTCGAATGATTCAATCTGCCGGAGATGTCCTCGATGCAACTCTCAAAGGATGGGTCATTAAATGGCCTTCACTCGACAAGCAATCGGAATTTGACCGCGCATTAATCGATGCTGCAGTCGGTTGCGATGACTATCGTCACCACCTCTCAACGATTCAGTGGGCAGCAGACCAATCGATGAATGTTGCAAGACAAAATGTTCGGAAATTGCAACGGATGGTCAACATCGAAATGATGCACGCCACGCGGCGGGAGGCATACGGTAGAATTTCGTCAATCGTCGACCAAGTCGGCCGTTCATTGAACTGGCTCAACAACGCGCGCGATGTACTCCGGGAGCTTCCCTCCATCGACCCCTCCGAGCCCTGTATCGTAGTTGCAGGAGCGCCAAATGTGGGGAAATCGGCGTTGATTGCGGCGCTCTCTTCGGGTGAACCCGAAATCGCTTCGTATCCATTTACGACCAAGCAGTTGCATGTCGGCCACTTCACTTCGCGGCGAAGGCGATACCAGATGGTGGATACGCCCGGTCTGCTAGACCGGCCCATGGAAGAGAGGAACCAAATTGAGATGCAAGCGATTGTCGCATTGGAGCACATCGGCTCTCTTGTTCTCTATCTGATGGACCCAGCCGAGCATGGTGGGACTTCGATGGAATCGCAGGAGAATCTATTGAGGGAGGTTGCGTCACTTCTGCCCCAAACCCCTCTGTTAATCGTTGATGGAAAGGCGGACCTGCTGAAGATTGACACCGGTGAGAATCCGGTGAGTGGGCATATCTGTGTCTCCGCTACTGAAGGGTATGGCATTGAGATGCTTCGTGAAGAGATGGTGCTGAGGGTTGGTGCTGATATCATCGATGACCCGCTTGCGCTGCCAGACGGTTGGCATCGTACCGACAACCTGGACTGAGAACTAGTAAGCGAATAGACCCCGATTAGATTTGATTGACATCGAGGGAAGGTTGTGGCGAGACATGAGCGTCCCTCCGTTCGATTGCCATCGAAGGTGCTCCTGTCATGACGACAATTGACTTTTGGCCAATTCTTGACCATCGATTAGCGATCGACGACAATTGACTCTTGGCCAATCAAAGGCGATTTCCTCAATTGGTGGGTGTGACTGCACCACATCGCACGCAGAAGACCTTGTGTCCAAAGTGAGTCTTGGGCAAACCTTCGACCCGAATTTCAACGCCGCATCCTTGACAATTGAATCC
>CAUZUN010000118.1:0-4205 GCA_963583115.1 Candidatus Thalassarchaeaceae archaeon | reverse complement strand
ATTGGGCTCGGGCGCGGTATCTTTCCTTCACGACTCCATCCACGCTGAGGATTTGGCTCACTTCCTCGATGCGGGGGGATTCGCGGTTCGGACCGGCCACCACTGCGCACAACCACTGATGCGAAAGTTAGGGGTTACAGCCACCAATCGGGCCTCTTTCTATCTCTACAATACGCGTGAGGAGGCGGATGCTTTCATCAGCCATCTGCAAGCCGTAATCGAGCGATTAGGATGAGGTGAGTGTGATGTCATACGGAGAAGGCAACTGGCCAGAACCACTCCAATCGGTGATAGAGGAATTCGCAGATGTTTTTGATGACATGGAGCGCTATGAGATGCTATACGAGTTTGCCTCCGAATGTGACCTCCTTTCCGAAGAATTTTGGTGCGAAGAGACAAGAGTTCACGGTTGCCAATCCGAGGCACATATCGTCTGTTCTCTGAATGATGCGGGGACTTTCAGGATGGTTGGTTCTGCTGACGCGCAAATCGTTCAAGGGCTGATGGCAATCGCTCAAAAGGCAGTAAACGGCCTGCCACCTGCTGAAGTCGCTGATTTCCCAGTCACTTTCACCCGCGAATTGGGTTTGATGAACAGCCTATCACCAAATCGGGCTAACGGATTCCTCAATATGTTCACCCGTGTTAGGCAAGAAGCGAGGAAGTTGGCGGAGGGGTAATTTTGGTGGCGACGAAAGATTCTGTTTTGGATGCGTGTTCGGAAGTTGTGGACCCCGAACTACAGTTGAGTCTGGTCGACCTTGGGCTCATTTACGATGTCCGTATCGAGGAAAAAGATGACGGAAACCACTGCGAAATTGACCTCACCCTTACCTCCCCGGGCTGTCCTGTCGCACCTGAAATAATGGCTGCCCTCCACCGTGCCGTTCTTACCGCCGATGGAGTTGACTCAGTCCACATCAACCTCGTCTGGGCACCTCGTTGGGACCCGAAAATCCACGCGAGTGAAGATGCCCAGATGGACATGGGAATTTTCTGACCCAACCCTTGCATCGATTGATTGGCAACCTCGCCAGAAATCGTAGACTTCAAAAAGGGTCAAATTTTCTTTTCGCTCTATGCGATATCAAGTTGTAACAGCAAAAGCACTGGTTAGTGAGACTCTTGGAATATTGAATTTCCCCTCTATGACGAGAAATGATGGATTACTGGACAAAGTGCGAATAATGATTGAAGAAGGTTGGGCGCCACAAGGTGGCGTCTCCCACACCGATGCATTGTTCGCTCAGGCTATGGTCAAAGAATGCGAAGATGACTGCGAGCCGGACCCCGAACCTGAGCCAGAACCGAAGCCAAAACCAAATCCCTACGATTGAACAAAAACCCAACGATACCAAGTGATTGGAATCAGTTTTGTTGGTTTTCGGCGGCTTGCACAGTGTTTTGCATCAGCATGGCGATGGTCATCGGCCCTACTCCACCGGGAACTGGCGACAGATATCCTGCAACATCAGCGACCTCGGAATCGACATCACCTGCCAGCCGATATCCTCGCTCGCGCGTATCATCTTCGACCCGATTCACTCCCACATCGATGACCGCTGCACCCGGCTTGACCCAATCTCCCTTCACCAACTCAGCCCGTCCGACGGCGGCAATTAGGAGGTCTGCATTTCTGCAGGTTTCGGCCAATTCGGAAGTTCTTGAGTGAGCGATTGTGACCGTAGCGTCGGCCCCTTTTCTTGCGAGTAAAAGAGAGACTGGTAGCCCAACGATTCGTGAGCGACCGATGACAACCGCCCTCTTCCCGGAAATTTCCACGCCGCCCCATTCAAGCAGATGGACAACCCCCGCGGGTGTACACGGAACCAACCCATCCGCCCGCCCCTGCACGAGCCTTCCAAGGTTTTCGGGATGGAAACCGTCGACATCCTTTGCCGGGTTGAGGAGGTCAGTGATTGCCAATTCATCCATTCCTACAGGAAGTGGTGACTGCACCAAGATGCCGTGAACCGATGAGTCCGAATTCAACCTCTCGACTACCGAAACTACTTCCGAAAATGATGCCGAATCTGGTAAATCGATTCTTGTGCTCTCAATTCCCACGCGTGCACAAGCGCGCTCCTTCGCCCCGACATAGACATGGCTTGCAGGGTCATCTCCGACGATGACTACTGAGAGATGTGGGGAAATTCCTGCCGCTTTCAATAATGTAACGCGGGCTGAAACAGCCGCCTCTACCTCGGCGCCGCACGCCTTCCCATCGAGCACAATAGCGGCCATTTCACACCTACGAGAGTGAGTATCGCACTTGACCGTTTGCGCTTCGCCGGAGTGAGAGGTTCAAGACGGGGGGGCGAGTCGCAAGGGTGTCGCCAACGTAGCATAGCTGGTAGTGCTCCGGATTTGTAATCCGGCGGTCGGGAGTTCAAATCTCTCCGTTGGCTCTCTCAAACAAGCGTATGTCATCGTATCTGTTTGAGAGTCCGCGCAGACCGACTGATTGCAAGCGATTACTCGGTTCGCGCTGGATTTCGAAACAAGCGAATTGAATCGATGGTGTTTCGAAGTGTGTGCGAATCTAATCAATAGTGTTCGGCGCCTTCCGAATTAATTCGAGTAACTGTCTCAGCGCTTCTCGTAGCCCTGCTGATACTGCGCCTGCTGATATCCGCTCCAACCTTGCTGCTGTCCCGCCTGCCACTGTTGCCAAGCAGCAATTTGTTCAGGCGTCATCTGCTGCTGTTGTTGCTGCTGCTGTTGCTGTTGTTGAGCAGCAGCAGCATAGGGGTCGTATTGTGCCGCAGCATGAGCCGCAGAAATCTGAGTCGGAGCATCTTGAGCCTGCATCGCGGACTCAACCTGGCTCGCAGCATCATCCTCATCATCACCCCACTCGTCATAGCCAGACCCACCAGTCCTCATGGCGACCACAACAACTGAGAGCAGAATCACGAGTAACAACCCGAGAATTAACAACCATTGCAGAGTGAATCCACGCTCTTCAAGAGAGGCTTGCCAACCGGTTTCAGCTGGTTCGACCACATTGAGAACCTCGCCTTCCGCGACAACCTCGCCATCCAAGATGACGAGGATTGTGTAGTGGCCGGCCGCAGTTGGAACCCAATCGATGTGAGTTTGTTCGGATTGTGCTGGCGAAACTCCCACTGAGGCTGCAACCGGCGTGAGCGACCGCTTTTCTCCATCTGCATCGACCTCTTCAAGTCTGATTTCAGCGAAGCCATGCACATCCCCGCCATTGTGAACGGTAATGGAGACCATGATTGTCCGGCCGACCTCAACAGAGCCCGAACGGGAGTAGAGAATATCCTCAGCCTCGACCGAAAACTGCGGGAGAAGCCGCTCGATTTGCCAGGAAGCAAACGGACTGCCGGCAGAATTGAAAGAGATATCAGACACCATTTCGTGCTCTACCATATCCTGTCCAGTCAGCCAAATATGCAGCGAAAGTGACTCCGTCAGGAACGGTGCTGGGACTTCTGAGTTGATGTCTATAGTCGCTCTAACCGGAATTTCCGAGCCTGCTGCGTTGTGTCCCGGAAGCGTGACTGCGCTACTGCCCGAGGCAATTTCATCACCTTGTGGACTCTGTCCGCGCACTACTCTCCAGTGAAGTTGAAGCGTATCCACATCAAGTTGTTCCAACTCCTTGACATGCAATTCAATGACAAGTGCGCCAAGACTGCTGACGGGAAGTTCATTGTTCAATCGCGGCCCTACGACATCGACTGGCGTCGGCGGTGTTCCATCAACTGTCAAGTAGAGAACGCTGGTTCCAGAATCGGTCACATCTCTTGCTTGCGGGGGTAAATCAGTCAACTCAAATGTAAGCGCTGTCGGAGGTCCGGATTCAGTCGGGGCGCGAAGTTCTGCCTCCCACCAGCCATTTTCTGTTCTCACCGTAGTTCGGCTCCCATCGAGGAGAACTGCAACCTTCAGTTGGTCTTCGGGAATATCACCGGTTGGAACGAACGCCACTCTTCCTGAAATCTTGACATCACTGCCCGGCGCAACCCAAGCGCCATCTGCTGAGATTGTGCCTTGTTCCAACTCGAGTGCAAGTGAGTCCGATTCGATTTGTAATTCTGTAGAATATCGCCAGCGCAATTCGGGCAATGCCATCCAATCACCTTGTCCGGCACGGTCGAGAACTTCGATGTCCGGCTCTCGACGCAAATCGTCCTCATCTGGCAAAAACCAAGTCAACTTGAATGATAATCTCA
>CAUZUN010000117.1:0-4206 GCA_963583115.1 Candidatus Thalassarchaeaceae archaeon | reverse complement strand
TTGTGGTTTCTAGCTCAAGTGGAGCGGTTGAAGGCGACCGAGTCAAAGTGGTCGATTCAGCCGGTGACGACCCTCTCGGCTCAGTTCTCGAAGATGTCCCAATGTCTTGGCTAATCATTTTGGCAGTTTTAATTTTGATATTGACTACGGTTGTAGCGGTTGCACTGAGGACTGGTGGAACGACTGAATCCTCCCTCGACGGCACTGATGATTGGGAAGATGATGACGGTTGGACCCAAGCGGAGGACGATGATGAGACACCAGAGCCACCCTCTGTGGTCGACACTCAGCACTTTGACCAAATATCTCCACCACAACATGGTACCGAGCAATCATACCAGCAGCAACCGCAGCAACAGTGGACAGCAGAACAGTACCAACAATATGCTGAGCAACAGCAGCAATACCAACAGTATTACCAACAGCAAGGACAACCTCCTCAGCAAGGTTACTGAACCCGCTTGAAGCCTTATTTTTTCAGCCGTCGCTTTGATAGCGGGGAAGCACACCGCTTAGTCTGCGAGGGAGTAGGAGGGCTGCTGACAGTGTACGACACTGAGGAAAGTCCCCTCTCCGCATTGCAGGTGGCCCGTCACAAGGCGGGAGTCCGGAAGGGCTGGCCCTGCTTCAGAAACGAACCGGCGCGGCCGTGTACAGTGAACCCGAAAGGGCGAGATTGGCCGATGCTGGCTGAGACGAGCAACCACACCGGTGCAAGTCCAAACAGTTCCGTTGACCCGGCAAGGGTAGGAACGGGTAGGACGCAGAGTTGAATGCAGCTAACCGAAAGGCGAACAGAAAGGGGCTTACTCCCTACTCCCTCGCACCCGCCTGCCATAGCAGGCGGGAAATCGATTCAACTCGATGTGAGTTCTGTCGCTGCTGAGGAAGATTTCACTGTGTGAAATCGACTGCAATCGTTCACGCTCGACTGAACCCTCTGGGATGGGGCCGCGTCCAAAAGTGTGAATCCGTTTACTGGGGTGGTAGATTGGATGTGAGATTGCCGATGCGAGTGAATATCAGTCGAATAGTTCGCCAATCGCCGGGATTTCGTCGTAGCCAGACAATTCGGTTTCTGAATTTTGTTCTTCGTTGACAGTCACCGTTTCTGCAGGCGTATTCTCCGGCATTGTTCTCAATTCACGCTCCACCTCAAAGGTCGATAGCGCACTTGGGTCCCTCCAATCCTGCTTCGGCTTCCCGCCATCACCACGCTGTTTGGCTATGGAAGCGATTACGAAGATGATCAGTAGAGATATCAAGCCAGCAAGTAGCATCTCTACCCCATTTGATGCCTCCCACCCCGATGTCGACTTGTCGCTAGTTGAAGGGACTTCATCTGCTTCATCGGAGACATCTGGGTTGTCCTCGGCAGGCGTTTCATTGATGGGAGCCGCCGGCCAAATAATGTCGAAATTTTTCTGAGCCCACACATTCGATGCTTCGAGTCTAACTTCGAAACTTTGAGTTCCTACATGTGGAGGGACGGCTACCGCCATCTCGCCGCCAGTCAGGTTTTCGTGCCATTGGTCGATGGCGAAGATTGTCATCGTGCAGTTGTATTCGCATGTGAATTGGATTCTGATATCTGCGAAATCGTCGTGCGCAGCCGGGTAGCGCTCTATTTCTACCTGTAATTCAAGCACAGGGCAACCACGGATACTTCCTCGGGTGAATGGACATTCGTCAATGGCATCACTCCGGCCATCATCATCCGTGTCTCTTTGGGTCGCAGAACAACCTCGCTCATCGGATTGTTCGGTAAGTGGGGTGAATGGGCATTCATCGTCGGCGTCTGATACCCCGTCTATATCGGTGTCGAGTTGACTGAGGGCACAACCATCGGAATCCACGAGTGTCGTTTCGGGCGTGTTAGGGCAGAGGTCGATGTCGTCTGTCACCCCGTCGTCGTCAGTATCGAGTTGCGAAAGTGAACATCCGTCTGCATTTACTTCCTCATCAAGCGGTGTGCTGGGGCACTGGTCGCGGTCATTCATCACCAAATCCCAATCGTCGTCGATTTGATTCTGGGCGCATCCGATTTCATTCACCACGATGCCAACATCAGAATTAGGGCAGATGTCAACATCGTCGGTCACACCGTCATTGTCAGTATCCTTTTGGTAATCGGCACAGCCGTTTTCATCAACTTCAATTCCGAATGGCGAACTTTCCGGACACAAGTCGAGATTGTCTGAAATACCATCTCCGTCGGTGTCCTTTTGGTAGTCTGCACAGCCATCTTCGTCGACTGTCGAACCGGAATTGGTGCTAGGACACTGGTCGAGAAGGTCGTTTATGCCATCAGCGTCGCTGTCGAGATCGACTAATCGGCAACCAAAATGGTTTACTTCGTCGCCAATTGGGGTTCGTTGGCAGTTGTCGTTGTCATCTTCGATTCCATCTCCATCGGTATCGGGTGTCCCGATTTGCTCAATGATATACAGGCCTAGCAATCTGTGGCTCGTTCCTGTTGGATGGATTTTATCGAAATAGACGAATTCGTCAACAGTCGGCTCGATGTAGTCATTTGAATCACAGGTATAGCCTGAGTGATGGCAGGCAGCATGTGTGACATTTGAAATTCCGTAGAACGAACTGTTCCAGTAGATTGTCTCCGACATTTTGTGAACATCAATGAAACTAATACTCACATTGAGGGCGCTTTCCCTCGCTACCATTGCACTTTCTAGTTTCGTATTGTAATCGATTACTCGGGCACGCATAGCCTGTTTGTTAGCATCGCTTTCATCAGCATATGTCGGCGTTTGTTCGAGTGGTGGGAGGTTGAGTACGATTAGGTCGTTTGCACCGTTTGAGACTAAGGTATTGACGTGGTCGACCATGTAGTCGACGACCTTCTGTGTGTCAGTTTCCCCGCTATTCAGAAAGTTGTTTCCTCCACCCCAAACAGCGACCTTCTCAGCCGGCCCAATCCAATTACCGCTAGTGTAATCATCGATTTGTTTGCCTATATTTGGGATGACGAAAAAGTTGTTTCCCGGTCCGGCTTCTGCGCCACCATACGCTCTATTTGTTCCTCCTCCGCCACCTGACCCTGGAGTAATGGTGAGCCCCAGTTCATTCGCAACATATTCGTTCCACATTGGGCCGTCAGTGAATCTACCGCTGTAATACGGTGGTGATTCAGGGGTTCCGAAAGCTGCGTAGGAATTACCCATGTCGCTCAACGAATCGCCAAAGACAAGGAACTTGGAGTGAGATGGGGTGATTACCGTTTGAAGAATTACAAACTTCACTTCTGCGAAATCAAGCAATTGATTACGACCTTGGTCCCAAAGCACGAATCTCAATGTGTATTCGTATGTGCCGTTCCAAATCTCAAATGCTGGCATGGAAAATGGAAGTGTTCCATTTTCGGTTGAAAAGCCAGTTCCGTTGCCAGAGAACATCAATGTCCCATTGTTGACATATCCTGCATGGATGGTGTAGTCATATTCGTACAGGTTATTTGTCGAATTATCAATTCCCGACCAAGTTAAATTCCAAGTGATGAGTTCAGCGGTCTCAAAAAACCGAACATTTGGCAGAGTTGCTAGACCAGCCATTTCGATTGAAATCGTTTCATTTCCGGTTACAGATTTCCCAGTTCCGGCTGAACTTACTGCAGCGAGTGGCATCAATAAAACTAGGGTGAGCAAGAGGGCAGCCCACGGCCGAGATTCAGCCGCACCATCTGCCATACTCGCCTATGGCGAGAGACCCACCTTCAAGGTTCCTTTTTTACACCGGTTAAGTCAATTCAGCATCCATCGTCTGTTCAGCAAGGTGCACCGGCTCGTCATAATCCTGCCAACTTTCGTCGCCTCTAATCGACGCGACGATGCTCTTTGAAGCAACGAGGAGAGCAGGCAACAGGATGGAACTTGTGAGCAGTGCAAAGAAAATCAGCATCATCATCAGAGTGAAGAAATTACGCAAACCGGGTATAGCGACAGTAAGCCCGGCCGCCAATCCAGCGCAAGTCGTCACAGTCGTCTCGAAAATTGTTTGACCTGTCCGAGCAACCGCTTTCACGATGCCACCCGGCGTTTCGCCTTCTTCACGAATCCTATCCATGACATGGATCGAGTCATCTACTCCAATTCCAAACACAATAGTCGATATCATGGCGGTGAAGACATTCACATTGACATCGCCACCGCGCATCAACAGCGGCTGCCAGAGTACCACCACACCGAC
>CAUZUN010000116.1:0-4231 GCA_963583115.1 Candidatus Thalassarchaeaceae archaeon | reverse complement strand
GTTGGTTCAAGTGATTTATTTGTTTCAAAGTTGACGAGTTCTGGCTCATGGTCTTGGACTCAGACTGCGGGTGCTCCTGGTGGAATGATTATCCCTTGGGGATTTGATACAGAAGGAACTGATTCATATGTCGGCGGATTATTTGGCGGAACTGCAAGTTTTAGTTCACACTCTGTTACCTCCGGTGCACAAGACAACAACGCATTCATTGCCAAGATTGACGGTTCAGGTGCTTGGCAATGGGCCAACGCATCGAGTGGTACTGGTATCCAATACATCGGTTCAATTGATGCAAGTCCAAATGGTATTGCAGTCTCTGGCGGTTTTAGTAGTGGGCCTTCCACTTCTGCGACCTTTGGTAGTATTACCCTAACAGGTACCTACTTTGAGATGTTGGTCGCAGTTCTTGATTCCAATGGAAATTGGGTTTGGGCAAAAAGCGGTGGTAGTGCTGGTGATGATGGATACTACAACTATGGTACTGGTGGGGTCGGTTGGACCCCATCTGGTGATGTGGTTGCAGTGGGTCATTTCTGTGAAGGCATGGGTAGTGCTTGTACATCAACATACGGTGGGGATTCAGTAACAGTCTCTCCTGGTCCATACAGTACACAATATGGATTACCTCCTGGTGTAGTTGTTTGGAAGCAGGCTTCTGATGCAGATGGTGACGGTTACTCAGATAATTCTGACAATTGCCCAATGATTGCTAACGCTGGACAAGAAGATATGGATAGTGATGGTCTTGGGAACGTTTGTGACCCTGATGCAGATGAAGATGGAATTCTAAACGATGATGATGCTTGCGATGGTCCAGCGGTCAATTGGGACGCTTCAGTTTGGACTGATGATATTGACATGGATGGCTGCCGAGATATAGACGAGGATGACGATGACGACCAGGATGGTGTGGTCGACACTTCCGACCCATGTACTGGCGTATTATTCAAGTTGAATTGGACTAGCAATGTAGTCAACGACAACGATGTAGATGGCTGCCATGACAGCGAAGAGGATGCCGATGACGATAACGACGGCATTGACGACACCTCCGACTTAACCTGCCCACGCGGGTACGCTAACTGGGGCCTCCCCGATGGTTCGGGCGGTCATACCCACAACAACTCTGCCGACTTCGACACTGACGGTTGCCATGATGATGTGGAAGATTTAGACGATGACAATGACGGAATCAATGAACTCGATGGTCAAGGCGTTGTCCTCGACCGTTGCCCAAAGGGCATGCTTGGTTGGGTTAGCGATATCACTCTCGACCATGACGGCGATGGATGCCGTGACTCAGATGAGGATTGGGACGATGACAATGATGGAGTAAACGATGTTGACGCCATGAGCGCTGTTCTCGACCTGTGCAATCCGGGTGCTACCGGATGGTTTTCAGATTCAACAACCGACCGTGACGGCGATGGTTGCCGTGATTTGGACGAAGATGACGACGACGATGGTGACGGAGTCTTGGATACCTCTGACAGTTGCTTCGTAGTTGCTGGTTGGACGAGCGATGCTTTGACTGATCACGACGGTGACGGATGCCGCGATATGGACGAGGATGCCAACGACGACAACGACCCAGTCTACGATGTGGATGACGCTTGTTCGAAAGGTGAAGTCGGTTGGACCGACACTGATTTCGACGGTGACGGCTGTCGTGACGAGACAGAAGATGTCGACGATGACGCTGACGGAGTTTGTGATGGCGCCTCATCGAGTGCAACTTGTAATATCGGCCCAGATCTGTGCGCTGAGACTCCCGCTGGAGAGGATGTAAATGCCGACGGTTGTGGAATGTTCACACAGATTGACAGCGATTCTGATGGAGTCTATGACGGAGATGATTCGTGTCCAACAATCGCAGCAGTGAACGGCTACGATGTCAATGGAGATGGGTGCACAGATGACTCTGATTCCGACGGAACAACAGATGATGTCGATGCATTCCCTAACGAAGCGACCCAATACAGTGACCGTGACGGCGACACATGGGGGGACAACCCCAACGGAAACAATGCCGACCAGTGCCCGGACACCCCTGTCCAGTGGGTCACGAATGCCAAGGCAAGGTTTGGCTGTGCGTGGGAAGAAGAAGATGATGACGCAGACGGCGTCGTGAACGGTTACGACACCTGCGACGATACCGAAGCAGGCCGTCCAGTCGATGCAAATGGTTGTTCTGAGTGGCAACTCGACACAGACGGCGATGGCATCATGAATGCAGATGATTCTTGCCTAGATACAGGCGATGCTGACACCATTATTGAGGCAGATGGCTGCTCGCACGAGCAGCGCCTCGCAGCAGGTGATACGGGTGCATTACTCGCCGAATATGGTATGATTCTCGGCATCGTGGTTGCAGTACTTCTTGCAGGAATAATTGGAATGCTGGTCATGCTGAAGAAGCGAGGCGGCTCGCAAGGTCGACTCGACCCATTCGAAGCTGATTCGGCTCAACTACAGGCTGGTGGCTATGTCGCTGGAGAACCTGCGACAGCAGCGCCAATCGGTGCACCAGCAGGTGGCCAACCACCTCAAACTGCGGCATCATATGCAGACCTTCCACCCAGTGGAAGTTATGTCACAGATGCGGCTGGTGGAACTTGGTACAATGCACCCGATGGAAGTCAGTGGGCTATGCAAGGTGACGGTTCGTTCATCAAGGCTTAGAGCCCCTGTGGCTCTCACTCTTGGCCATCGGCTCTCACAACATCGTGAAGGAAAATCTTCCTCAAAAGCGACAGGGCTCATATCGATTTCAAGCAACGCTACCGACCGCTATGGCGGTCGGCGTTTCAACTCGCGTGAGCAAGCGCCTCTTCGATGATTTCAGCAATGCTCAACTCGGGCCGGAATCCTACTTTCTGCTCCAATTCCCAGCCGTCAACGATTCCCCAAACTTCGCTCCCGCTGTCACCAGTGAATTCTGGCGAACTGCCAGTCTTTTCTGAGATGAAATTCGCCAACTCACCCATGTTGACTCCCTGCGCACAACCGACTGCAATCGCCTGCCTTGTAGGCGGCGGATTTCCCAGCACGGCTCCGACTACATTAGCGAGGTCAGTCACATGGATCATGTCTTTCACTTCCTCGCCATTGCCGGGAACATTGAAGAAACCGTAACAAGCCTCCCGACAGAATCGGTGAACGATTCCATGACCCTCTTGCCCATCTGGGGGGATACCCTGAACATTGGCGGTTCTGAGGATGGAGACCGGGTGACTATCCATGGCGTGCTCAAGAGCCCTTTCCTCGACCCAGAGTTGGCCTTCAGCGGTAACATCTCGCGGTGAGAGGTGCGACTCCGAAGAGTAGTAGGATTCTGCAGTTTTTGGGCTTGGATGTACTCGCAGTGAGCCGATTAAAATCAAGTGAATGCCTTGGTGATTTTTGACTGAATTCAAGATAGTTTTTGCGTTGGTTCGCATCATGCGGAGAACATCCTGGTCATCTCTATCCATCGAAAGGTCTGGTGGATGTCCGTTCAAGTGGATAATAGCCTCACAGGAGGCAAGCTTTGCAGGCAGCATCATTTCGTCATTGATTATTTCATCAGAAAAAATCTCAGCGTCGTCGCCCAACGCCTCTTTGAGATAGTGAGCGATGAAGCCGTCGTCCCCGGTGATAGCAACGCGCATTCATGTTCCTCCGTCATTGGATGAGTGCGCCCATTCATGACTGTGACGGTTCCGCTCGGCCGGATATTTGCCGCCAAAAATGCACCGTGCTGCGATGTGGAGGTGTCGGTTGAAGTTGTTCTAGAGTGGCCGTTCCTTCAAAAAATCCCCCAAAAATGCCACCCTGCCTCGATGTGGGTTCATAGACGGGTTTTGCTTCGGCTGTTCATGGCGCGGGTCGCAGCGGTGGTTTCCAATGGTTGCGCGCCCGACCCGCGGGTGCTGCGCGAGGCGCGTTGGTTGGTGGAGGCTGGCCACGAAGTGACGGTACACGCGTTCGACCGGTTGGAGGCGCTTGCCGAGCGGGAGGAAATCGATGGTGTCTCTGTGGTTCGCCATCGGGTCGGATACACCCCGTATGGTGGGACAATTTCGACTGTTCGAGGTTTGCGGCGTTTCCGAAAGTCGGTGGTCGCCGCGTTGGCTAGCCCATCCGCTTCAGCGCTGGCTAGCCCATCCGCTTCAGCGCTGGCTAGCCCATCCGCGTCCGGTGTCGACTTGGTGCACTGTCACGATGCAGACACGCTGTCGGTTGGATTGGC
>CAUZUN010000115.1:0-4242 GCA_963583115.1 Candidatus Thalassarchaeaceae archaeon | reverse complement strand
TGAACTTCCAACCGAGGAGAACGAAGGAGAAGTATCACAAATTCTCGGCGTTGCTCGTTACCGAGAGATGTCAAATTTTGCTCAGTCTGCACTGATTGATGTCGTCAAAACCATCATCGGTGACCTGCCGAAAAAATACCTATCGTTCTATAATCGGGCTGGAAACCTCTCCCTCAAATTCCACGCCTTCCAGTTGCTTCCCGGGGTCGGGCCGTCAAAGGCGACCCAGATGGTGAAGACGAGAACTAGGCTAGGTTGGGAGACCATGGCAGAGGTCGACGAAGCGTGTACAATCGACTCCACACAACTCATCGCCGAGCGTCTAATTGAAGAGCTGATAGACCCCCAAATCACCCCGAGCCTGCTCGCGAATGTGGTGCGCGTGCCCGGTGTGTGAAACAATGGCTGAGCCGACCCCCGAGGGTGACTCCACCCGTCGGTTAGTCGACCTACTGCTCGACCGTCAAAGGCCGGATAAGGAGTTGGGCCAACATTTCCTGCTCGACCTTAAAGTGCTGAACAGGGCTGTCGAATTGGCCGCCATATCCTCCTCTTCCCATGTGCTCGAAATAGGGCCGGGGCCGGGTACTCTTACTCAGCGGTTGGTCGCTGCGGGGGCGCGTGTGACGGCGATTGAAATCGATGAGATCGCATGCGAGCATTTGCGGCGGACCCGAGGCGAGGAGATTGATTCGGGGCGTTTGAATCTCGTCGAAGGGGACGCCCTTCACATCGAATGGCCAAAAGACATCACGCATGTTGTCAGTAATCCTCCATACCAGATTTCTAGTCCGTTGTTAGCGAAGGTCGACCGTTGGCAGTCGGCGGCGCGGAATCGGGGCGATGAACCGCTAACGGCGGTTGTTGTGTTGCTACAGGAGGAATTCGCCCAGAGAATGGCGATGGTGGAGGGTCCTGCCTCAAGAGGACCGCTCGGAATGCAGACCGCGTTCCATTGGAACTGCGAACTCGATGCGTCCGTGCCTCCACACGCCTTCGCACCACATCCTGCGATTCACAGCCGACTGGTCCGACTGACGCCACGCAACCTCGCCGCTGACCTTGGCATCGATGTCGATGTACGCCTCGTCAAGCGGATGGTAGACGAGGCGTTCCTTGAGAGGCGCAAGAAAGTCAAGAATCGATTGAAGAGACCACCGAAGCGGATTGAGAGGGTGCCCGGATGGCACCGCGCTAGGTGG
Source organism: Candidatus Thalassarchaeaceae archaeon (assembly GCA_963583115.1). Taxonomy (GTDB): domain Archaea; phylum Thermoplasmatota; class Poseidoniia; order Poseidoniales; family Thalassarchaeaceae; genus MGIIb-Q1. Next base: position 3,040 of record CAUZUN010000115.1, on the reverse strand, counting down.
CGAGATGCAGTTTCCGCCCTACTCGGGAAGCCCGAATTGGAAGGGGTAAGGGACGATTGGAGAGAGGTTCGGCCAGATGAGTTGGAGCCTGCTGAATGGTTGCTAATCGGCGCTGAGTTGGAGCGGGATATTCACTCCTAAGGAGTGTTTATTCAAAACTCCTAATTTTAGTCGATAACGGCGGGTTCAAAGAGGACCCCCGGCTCCGGTGCCACGGGGAGGGAACGAGCATGGCAAAGAAGGACACCTATCTTGCGCTATTACGACGAGGTGTCGACGAGGTCACAGCACAGACTCTCGCCGACTCCGGAGTCACAATTGGTGGACTCAAGGAGATGAACCAAGAGCAACTAGTTGGAAACTATGGGCTCAAGGTGGCGATTGCGAAATCAGTCATCGAAGTCATTTCTTCAGGGCCATCAAAGGCTGGCCGTCAGCGTTACCTCTCCAAGGTGCTTTCTGGCACCAAGAAAAAGATGGACAGAATCGATGAACAGCGATTCCGTCGACAACAGAAGGATTTCCTTTCAGAATTGGTCGAGGAGAAAGAGCGACTCAAGGAAGCCAAGATTGAGGCGTTCCGCGGCAAGAAGTTGGTGATGAATCGACTCGGTAAGAGTATTGAACTCATCTGCAAACTTGAGAATAATTTCGATGAGGAGATGAAGCGAGAACAGCAGAACAAGATTCGTGACCAGCTTGAGACTCGCGGCCTTGAAGCAGCAAGAGACCACGAGATGTTGGAACTTGCTGGCACTCCACAAGATATCGTTGACTTCCGCCGAAAGATGGTCCCTACTCTATGTCTTCACGCCTGCCCAGAATGTGGTGAGGAGATCGACCCACGCGGTGGCAATCTCAATGACAGCGACCCGAACGGTTGGAGTTTCATGTGTTGGGATTGTGAGACTGAGTTCTCTGCCCAGATGGTAGTCCGCGTGCAAGCATTTCTCGACAATGGAAGTGGCATTACAATTGACCCCAACAAACCTCCTCGCCTACCAGTAGCACGACGCCCGAGGAAGAAGGTCGCCTCCACTCAGGACATCATCCGGAAAGATTTGGAAGCGACTGGCGCAACTGCAGATGAATTGCAGGCCGCAGTCGAGCAGAGCAACCTCAGTGGTGGATTGATGGACATCAACGACTGGATTGACCAAACTTTGGCAGCGAAGGGCTACATTCAGGCTCAAGAGGATAGAGAGGATTTCATCGTCGCAACCGGTGCTGGAGCGACCAAGTTCAACAAGTGGATGAAGAAGGCAGGCCTTCACTTCAACAAGCAGACAGGTCGTTGGACTCGCTGGGAAGATAGGTGATGAACAAATGGCGCTTCTGCGCTTCTTTCGGAATGGTGTTATCGTAGGCACTGTCGAGAATCAGGACGAAGTGCCAGTGCTCGAATTAGCCGAGGATGGCCGCATCGATATTCCTCGCAATTGCACCTCTGGAAACTGTGGCACCTGCATGGTAAACCTGCTTTCAGGAGAACTCCCAATGCCTGACCCTCTTCCCCCTGGGCTTGACGACGACATGGTCGAACTCGGAAATGTGCTGACCTGTATTGGAATAGCGAAGGGTGCGTGCGATTTCGAATTGAATGCGCCCTTGTGATAGGTGGTTGAATGGAACCCCTAATGATTGGCTTCATCGTCTTCGATATCCTGTTCTTGTTCGTTGTGTATCGATTCATGGTCAAGAAGTTGAAAAGCAAAATGGCAATCGTCGAAGAGCGTCAACTCGCTCGCTGGGAGCGAGACGATGACGAGGCTCGGAATCGATATATGGACCAGGTGCAAGAGGTTCGGCCCGGCTTGAAATCTAGGGATGAGAACGAGCCGTTGGAATCGGTCGATGCCTCTGGAAGGCCATTCATTAGAGAGAATTCTGATGCTCAGCAACGCTACAGTCAGCAGTTGAGTGGTATGACTGACGCTGAAGAGTGAATCAGCGGTTGCGGCCGATGTATCCTTTGGTGTACAGCCAGAGCAAAATCACGCCTCCAGTGGCACCCATTATCCCCAAAATTACCTTCAGGTCAACAGGTCCATTGCCGGCTCCAAACGATGAGACATTCATGCCGAAGATGCTGGCGATTGCTGTGATTGGCAGCATGATGGTGGCGATGATGGTCAGCAGACGCATCACTTCACCAGCCTCAGCCTGAGCCTCAGCAGCCCGCATGTGCGATTGAGAGATGTAGGTGTCCCGGGTGCTCGCAGCACCGGAGTTGTAGTTCTCGACTCGGCGTTCGAGGTCTTGTGTTAGGGCGGCAAGGTCATGGAAGTAAACGAGGGTCTCTTCGGTTACGAAATTCTCGCCGGTGCGCAACATCTTTTGGACTACATCATGCAGAGGAGTCGTCGATTTGGCCACCTCACGAAGGTCACCTTTCAACTCGTGCAAATCCTCCAAGAGGTCCGGATATTGTTGGCTCGGGTCAAACACCTGGTCCTCTAATTCGTCGAGACGAAGGGACTTCTTCTCAAGCAGTTTGTACCAGTCGTCAGCAACAGAATCGAGCAGTTCGTAGAGCAGATATTCGCTGCCCATCTTGGCGAGGCGCTTCACCTTGGAGGTGTGGAATCGCTTGCGGAATTCGCGGATTCCCGGCATATGGGCGTGGCGGACGGTGACCAACCATTTGCCCTTGAGAAATGCTCTCAGGTGCTCTGTGTCGAGTTCGCGGTCTTGGTCGCGCGCTTTGAAAGCGAAGAATTTGTGGTCCTCGTAGACGAAACCACCGCTCACGGGCTCGGCAAAACAGTCGTCCACCGCCAAGTGAAAGAACCCCATTCCCTCCTCCAAAAATGGCCGGGCGCTATCCTCCACTGGCTGGAAAATGTCAATCCAGCCGCCGGACACCTCTGCCATTGCGGCTGGTAATTCGTCGAAGGAGAGTTCGGTTCCTGCGCTATCGCCGCTGTGGATATGGAGTCGAACCTTGGTCATCCGAATCCCTCATGATGGCCGTCAGTATGACTCCCTAAATTGGGTGGGGTTGTCCATTCCGTATTAAGCGCAGCGGGAGGGTTCAGGG
>CAUZUN010000114.1:0-4259 GCA_963583115.1 Candidatus Thalassarchaeaceae archaeon | reverse complement strand
TCAAGGATTCCAAGTAACTCAATGTGGCCGGTCTGCACAAGTTCTGCCCCGGTCGTTTCAACCTCCTTGCCCAATTCCTCTGCGTTGCCGCTATTGGATAGATGGAATAGGAATTCGATTTGTTCCTCGGGTGCTGAGCGGCGGCTCCGATACCAATCGACTGCCTTGCCGTGTAACTCGTCGCGAGTGGTAGCATCGAGTGAGCGTGAGAGGAACTCACGAATCAAATCGTGAACATCGTACATCTCAGAATCTGCTTGTCGGGCAAGGCCCTTTTCGACTAGGTCATCGAGTAAATTTGTCTCAAGGTCTTGCCCGCTGAGGGCCGCGAGCGGCATCGGTTCGCGGAAGATTGCGAGAGCGCCGAGTAGCCGCTTTTCAGCGCCAGATAACTTCGAGAAGATTTCTTGCTCGACATACATCTCAAGCGTCTCGTGAAATGTCGAGCCGATAGACCCGCGGTTGATTAGCGTCAATACCAGCGGGTGGCCTCTTGAGAGGCCGTAGATGTGGTGGAATGTTGCGTCGTCTACCGGTTCGAGAGAGGGCAGGAAATTTCGGCACGCCTCTCTCGAAAGGCCATCGAGTGGCACGACGAGTGTGGTGATGTTACCCTCTGCGTCACGCAGCGGAACGACGGACTGGAAAGAGCGAGAGAAGAGAACTAATCCGGTCTCTTCAAGGTCATCCATTCGCTGAGTCAAGCCGCGTACAATCGAATAGAGAACATCGTCTGCAACTTTGTGCAGGTCATCAACGATTATCAGGGCGGGAACAGTTGCTAATGCCTCTACGATCAAATCGACTGAGATTGAAGCGGAGGGAATTGGGGTCGCGGTGAGATAGTCGTTCAAGCTGTCATCACCAATCGACGATAGCCATTCCCCACACGACTCTAGGAAAGCCCGAGAGCCCTCCCAATCCTGAACGCGGTGGTAGAGCAGGTTTCTCTTGTGAGTGAACATCTCAATCATTTTACCAGCTAGAGCAGTCTTACCAATCCCAGCGATTCCCGGCACCAAAATTGTCGTCGAGCGAGCATCGATTAGATCCATCATCGTCTTCAATTCATTTTCCCGTCCGAAGAAGGTGCGTACCCTCGGCAGGTCCTCAAGTGAGGTCACCAGTTGTTTTTCGACATGTTTTGCCAAGTCTCTCTCGATGAGGTCTGGTGATAATGAGCGCAAGTCGACAACTCCGCTATCATCGAGGTAGCGAAGGATGTCGACCGCACGGATTGTGAACGGTGCCGCTTCAACAGCAGCCGCGAGAGTTGTCGTATCTGAGCCACCATCTTGGTCGATTAGACGGATTGGGTGAGCCGAAAGCCTCTCCCATGTTTCCTCTGCCAACTTCATCCCCGGGTCGGTTAGAAAGTACGCCTTTCGTTTCCGTGTAACGCCGGTCACATGGGCTTGCCTCTCGATGAGAAGACCTTGGTCCTTCAGCCCCGCAATCGCACGAGGGACATTGCTCCTAGCGATTGCGACCGCATTCGCGATTCCCATCTGAGAAAGCGAAAATGGCACTTCGACTTTCTCCGAGTAGTCGGCGAAATCTCGCAAATGGAGAAGGATTCTCTCCTGTACTCCTGGTCTTGCAATAGCCATTTCAGCGCCCTCTTACAACTCCGGTCAATACCGCTCCTCCTTGAAGGTCGGGGTCGCCCTTACTGCTGCGCGTCCGGGTCTGGAACCCACTCGTTGTTCTCTGCATCCCACTTCCAACCGGGGTAGGCTGCTTGAGGAGCAGCCGCAGGTGCAGCAGCGGCTACGGGAGCCGCGGCATTCGCACCGCCGGTAGCACTGGCAGCCTCCTCTTGAGTCTGGCGTCCCCAAGCGTATGGGTCCTCTTCCACCTCTGGCTCATCACCGAGAAGCATATCGTCTTCTTCCTCTTCAAACTCTACGAAAAAGAAGAAGAACACACCTCCAAGAAGTGCGACTGCAACAAGAGACAGCACAGCCCACAATATCCAACCAAGTCCGCTGGAATCGTCTTGTGCACCTACCTGAACTGAATAGGATTGGTCGACATCCTTTCCATCATACTGGAATTTGACGCCGTTGCCTCCGTCCTCAAACTTGCTCTGGTCAATTGAGATGGTCCACAGACCATCGGCGCCCACCAATGTGCTGTTGAGCCGCAGACCGGTAATGGTTGAGCGTGCTACAACCTCTACACCAGGTCTTCCTGTCCCTGTGAAAATTACCGATTCGTCCTCACTCAGATAGTCAAGTCCGTCTGTTCGCTCAGCACTAAACGAGACTGCTCTTACAATGAAGTCAACGGTTAGTGAGTAGGCGCGGCTTGAGCCATCCTTGGCGATGAACTGCATTCCCTCACATGACCACATATCCATGTCTGGAGTGTGGAATGACATTGCCACGGGGTCATAGGTAGCAACTCCGGCAGAATTGATCGAGATAATATCTGCACAGAGCGTGTCCTGTTGAAGGTCTGCATTCGCAATTATATCTGGGTTGTCATAAATCTCGAAATCAAGTTCAGTCCCATCTGGGTCGCTGAAGAATGGTGAGAGCATAATCGATGCTCCTTCGCCGCATCTATCGAGCGCTTGGCTACCTTCTTCACAGAAGATTACCAGTTCTCGCACCCATCCAGTGCCATTGAACACCGGTGGGATATTATCAGCGTCAGGTGGATTATTGATGATGACTTCAACCTGATCCCACGAGCTGTAATCGTGCCCATCGAACGCACGAGCCTGAACCAAATAATGGAAGTCGTGAATTAAGTTGCTTGTATCCCAAGTGGTAGCCCAAACGCCATTCTCTGCGATATTTGTGATGTAAGGTGGTGCATTAGGCAATTCACGCAAAGCGTCTTGCGGGTCGAGAATCTTGATTTCGACTCGGCTAACCTCACCATCGGTATCCCTCGCAACCCCCATTATTAGAGTCTCAGATGACACAGTGATTGTCTGCATGTCGTATGGCTCGCTAAGATAATTTACAGGTATTGCATTTGTGTTGTCTATGTCCAAGGACAACTCTACAGGTATACACTCATCTATCACGCCGCGGCAAAATGAAGAGTCTGAAGCCCATATTTTGAAGGTCCAAATATCTCTTGTGCGGGGCATTCCAGAGAAATTCCAATCCCACGACCAGTCCGGTCCTCCAGCAGTGCTTGCAATCGTGTGGAAATTCGGTCCGTCGATTTCAAAGTGGATTTTGTCGATGTCACTGCCGTAAACTCCGCTGTATGGATTGGTTGCTCTACCACTGAAAGCGACGATTCCGTCGTCGTGGCTAGTGCTATTCGCCGGGGAGTCAACGAACAAGACCGGTGCTTGTGTATTCAATCGAATAGTTCGAGTCAAAATTTGACTGTGGTCAACGCCGTCGTAGGCGCGGAACTCGAATGTGTAGTCACCTTCGGGTTGGTCTGACATATCGAACTCGAAATACCAAGTGCTGAAAGGCCTGTTATTGTAGGTGACCTCTCCGTTAGCACCGCTCGTATCGGTTGCATATCGGACATCGAGCCAAGAGCTTGAATCAGGTGTTTTGACTTCAATTCTCTCGACTACACCCTTCTGTTCCCAACGGGCCTGTTCATCATCAGTGAAAATGGTCGTGCCGATGTTGCCATCCCATGCGGTCCCGCTGAAATTCACCATTCGCTTGAATGAATGACCATCCTGTTGGTTGATTGTGGTAGTAGGTGCAGCGTTGGTCATACTGAGAACATCGTCATAAGTTCCGGTCAAATTGAACGATGTCTGGGCGTGTCCCTTGCCGAATTTGTATCCTGTAACCAGATACTTCGACAATTCCCGCGTACCGGAACCCTGTTGGCAATCGGGGTCATCTGAATCCCATAGCAAATCGCCATCATTGTCGACGCCGTCATTACAAGAATTCTCACCGGGGTCGTTCGCAAACCCATTCGGATTCGGCCCGTTGCCAGTAAAGTCGAGGTGGAAATCCAATGGTAGTGAAACCCACTGTGTGAATCCATACGGGTCAGTGCGAAGGTCGTAGAGGTCGTTGCCGTGGGCATCCTCAAGGAGAACCTGGGCATCTCCGACGCGCACTCCTGAAACGGTTGTGCGGAACCTAACTAGAGCAGCCTCTCTTACCTGTACAGCCCACATGATGGGGGAAGAACTTCCAATTTTCACCTTTGAAAGGTCGAGGTTGGTGAGGTTGGCGTAGGTGAAAACCGTGGAATTGTTTGTCATGGTTAGGGCGAGTGGGAACCCTTTCGGCGGCAGTTCCTGAGTCGGCGAA